>JANNLO010000218.1:0-25938 GCA_031396835.1 Snowella sp. SOY_38_metabat_116 | reverse complement strand
AAATGTTATTTTAATCTAAATGAAATTAAGGTAAGCAAAATGAAAAAAGAAATGCAAATAGATGTTCAAGATATAGACCATTTGGGAATAATAGCAGGAATTATAGACGAAATAGGAATAGTCGAAATAATAGATAAAGAGTTAGGGACTCATTCGCAAGAAAAGGTGAGTGCAGGTCAAGTGGTTAAAGCAATGATTATCAACTGTATGGGTTTTCTGACGGCTCCCTTGTACTTATTTAGCGAATGTTTTAGCGGGAAAGCAACAGAACATCTAAGAACGTGTTTGAAAAGTTGTCCAAAGAAAGGCAAAGTGGTGAATAGGTCAAAATTTTCACCATAATTTCTGATGTTAAGACAATCATACGACACGGATGTGACCGATAGTCAATGGAATTTGATAGCCTGAACACTTAATCGAGGATCATCGAGAATAAACCATAGAAAAGCATTGGTGTCGCTAGAGCTTTTAGCCCTCCTTGACAATACATATCAATCCAAATAATCAAACTTTTTCTGGCACAGTCAACTTTTGCCATCACTTCTTTTCTAGTTTGTCCTTCATGCAGATATTTGATCGCTTTCAGTCGCTTTCTTATATATTCCTGCTGATATTTGCAAAACAATTTTTCCCATTCTTCTGTGTCAAATCTTATTGCTTTTAATTGCCTTGCCCTATTCATGAATTCTTCTCCTATTTAAGTATAATTCTACACTGGGAAGGGAGTAACTTTCAGAAGCCATTAATCCTACTTCTATTGGGATGGTTGAGTATCCAGCAATTTCTGTTCATTCAACCACTCTGCGTCATAGATTTCCAGGAGTTTTGTCAAGATGTCAAAAAACTGTTTTTCTGTCCCATCAATAGAACGCCGAACCCAAAAACCTCCTGATACATTTGCTAGATACCAATAATTCTCCTTCTCCTCTCTTTTAAAGGCGTTTTTAGAGGCGTTTTCATTTTGAGTGGCTAAATAATCAGCCAGCGATCTGAAGTCTTCTTGTAGCTCATAACTAAGTTTGTTTGATGGAACGCTTTCGCTTTTATCGTTAAGAAGCTTTAAATACTTACTCTTGATCACTTTAAATTTCAGAGGAGCCTGAACAAATCTCTCTTCATTTGTTTTTCTCGTCCTCAACAGCTCTTGATATTTTTTCTGAACAACTTCGTATTTTTTCTTGAAAGCCTCAAATTCTTCGGGGGTTGCGAATAAAATTTTATGTGATTGGTAGAAAGCTCTTGCTACTACTCTGATTCGATCATTGTAAGCTAATTGGATTTGATTCTTAAATTCTCCGTCACTGGGATTAAGGGCTTTCTCGTTAATCCATTTTAAAAATTTTGGATTGTAATACCCAAACTTCTTTCCCCCCTCAAAGTTCAGACTGGAATCAGTATGGGGAAGCTTATTAACGAAAATAGGTAAGCCAGAAATAATCCTTAATTTGCTGTAATCAACAAAAGGTTTGATCTGACAGTAGAGATCGCGCAATCCAGAATCCAACCAAGTTCCACATTCCTTATATTTTTGGTTATCATATCTTTCTTGATCCTTTTTGTTTAATGGCTTTGTTTTTAATGGCTTAAGGCTTATCCAAGCGGATTGAATAAGTTCTTCTTGCCTACGTTCGTTAGCAAAGTTAACATTGTTTTGTTGAATCCATCCAAATATTCCTGCCCCCAGTGTTATCGTTAATAAAAATGTTAAGGTGATAGTGAATTTAGCCTGTTTCTCTAAACTTTGACTCTTCTCTTTAGCCAACTCCTTAGCCCGTTCAAGTTCTCGCTGTATTTGCTCTTTCTTTTCCTTGTCTTCGCGATCAATTTCCGCAAGACTAGCATCAATAAATTCTATCCCTACAGTATCCAAATTAGGTAAAGCTTGTTCTTTCCTCAACTCAACAATTCTTGCTAACTTATGACCATCCCACAGTTCACTGTTAGCTTTTTCTGCATCTTGCTTGCGTACCTCATCCCACTGTTTCGCATCGTCATATAAACGATCTTTCAAAACAATTATCTCCTTCTTATCTAGAATTAAATCCTGTAACACCTTCCAAGAACGTAATAACGCTTCATGCGCCACCTCAACTGTCGCCTTTCCCTCTTCTCCCTTACTCACTACTAACAGGCGATTATTAATCAGTTTTTCTAGGGCTGATTCTCGGATATCATCATCACAAAATATTGATTTATCTGCCCTTCTACTAACAGGTTCTTTGTCTTTTAAGCTAATTAATTCTAGAAAAATTTGCTCTGCTGCTTTCCGCTCTAATCCGTTAAGCTTTTCATTTTTATTTTTAGAGTTGTAGTATATGTCATCTGCCTGTTGTTGAAGTGCGCCCGTTACTCCTCCCAACTCCTGGTAAGTCTTAGTATTCAAAACTCTATCTGTAATATCATCCTTACTCCACAATAAATTAAGCGTATATTGCAGGAGCGGTAAAGAACCAGCTTGTTGCTTAAAATCAGCAATAATAGTATCAACTAATCCCTTCTCAAATATCACCCCATTTCTCGCCGCAGGTTCAGCAATAGCTAATCGCAGATCACTATCTTCCATATCCGTTAACATCCGACTAGAGGAATCATGAACCTTTCCTAAATCGGGATAGGGACTTAATTTATCTAAAAAATCAGCCCGCATCGTCATAATAACTTTGACAGAACTATCTGAATTTTCAATCAATTTAATCAGACTTTTTATAAAAATATCTGGCTTTGTTTTATCTGTACGGGTGAATACTTCTTCAAATTGATCAATAAAAATTAACCATTGAGCATCATTTTTTAAAGTTTGTACAACTTGAAGAAGCGTATCTTCTTTACCATTTAAAGCCAGTTCTGCTTGTGACTGTCCATATTTATGCGCAAGACAATAACAAAAAGATTTAAAAGGATTCTTATCAGGAACAAAAGTTAAATTAACTAATTGACTAGAACCCCAATTATCTTTTAACTTAGGAATTAAACCCGCTTGAATTAAAGAAGACTTACCGCTTCCCGAAGCCCCTAAAAGCAATAAAACATTTTCTTTTTCTAAATAGTTAGTTAACTCAATAATCCAGCGATCGCGTCCAAAAAACTTATCCTTATCATCCACTTCAAACTTCCTTAAACCCAAATAAGGCGAACCCTTAATTAACGGTTGACTAGTAATTTCAAGTCCAGATTTTTGAGTAATAATATATTGATTGATGACTCCGCTATTATCTCCTTGGACACCTTTGAAATCACCGCCAATTTCTGCATAATAAGAGTTAACATTTTTATTTCGACTCGCATTATTCTCTCTTCCAGAATGGGTTTGTTGAGTTTGAGAGTTAGATTCTGATGATTGAGACATAACTTAATTCAAAATTATTTGTATTTAATAAGGAAGCCAACTTTTATCTAATAATTGTTCTAGGGAATAGGGACAAAATGACGGAAAAATTTCAAGACTTAAACCTGTTTTTTGATTGACAATAAAAACAGACTCTTGATAAATATCTTCTCTATTATCCGATAGATGTTGCTTAAGATTAGTCGTCAAAGAGCGATTTAATTGAATTCTAAAAGTTGCAATCTCTCCTTGCCAATGGCGATAATTGTATTCATGTTCTGCTGTCCAGTATTGAAGCAACAAAAGATGAATAATAATTTGTCTTAACAAACTTTCAACTCGGTTTTTGTCCCGTTTACTCAAATCTTCTAATTCCTCAATTAAATTTTCAATATCTAATTGTTCCAGACGATTTTCTTTAAGTAACTTAATTGTTTCAGTTAACCAAAGATTTTCATCCTGTTCATAGAGAGATTTCAAAGGATTTTTAAAGGAAGATATTGTCATGATTTTTCTTCGTAATGCTAATTCATTTGTCTAATTTTAACTAATGGTTTGATTAATTTCTCCTCCACTCACATCTCCGACAATTCCTTTAATATCTCCTTGAACATTAATACGATACTTCCCTTTCTTATCCCCTTGAGAATCTTCTTTTTTCAGAATTGCTGTTGCTGCTTTGAGAATTTCTGCATCCTGATCAATCCCCGCTTCAGTTAATTTCTTAATAAGAGGGACTTTATAGGTTTCAGGATCTTTTTCATGTTCATCTAACACAACTTTTGCCGCTTCATTGTCAGCAAACTTGTGATTAATCAACGTTTTTAAAGTCTCATAGGCATCCTTAACAGCAGTTCCCGCTACATCCTTAGTAGCAGCGATCGCGCCAGCACCCAAAGCCGCCAAAATTAGAGAAATAGGTTCCATCCTTTTCACCCTCCAAATAAAATATTTCTCTAGATCATACTCCTAAGCACTAATTATTGCAATCAATAACTTTAAATTAATATTATTTTGAAGAAATACTTATTTTCAAGAGTTCCGCAGATAAAACGCGATCGCAACTTAAAGATTTGGAACGCGATCGCCCATTTTCCTGAGGTGAAACCAATAAATACAAAGACAAAATATCCAACCTTAAGATTTGATTTGCTTGATATTAGTTAGTCATTATATTTTGAATAATTCTGTCAATATTAGTCATCTATTTATGAATATAATCTCTCTCTTTCTACTTTTCTAGCTAATAAGAATTGAGGTTATTTCTCTGGCAACAAAGCGATTTTTTGGGCTAATTGAGTATGGAGTTTATGACTTGCTTTATAAGCCAAATAATGGGCTTGGGGAATTTTTCCAAGTAAACTTAAATCCCCAATTAAATCTAATAGTTTATGACGCACGGGTTCATCTTTAAATCGAAGCGGGGGATTGAGCCATTTTTCATGATCGCAAACTAGGGCATTTTCTAAACTACCGCCTTTAATTAATCCCATTTTTTGCAATTGTTCAATTTGATCGGCAAATCCAAAGGTTCGAGCTGGTGCGATCGCCGCTGCAAAATCTTCAACTTGAGGATTCCAACTATACCACTGACGACCAATCACCGCGTAGGGATAATCAACGCCATAGGAAAATAGGGCATGGGGTGAAGGTAACGCTGCCACAAACATATCGCTTTCTTGGTGCCAAATCGGTTCAATAATTTGTCTTTCAGGAATGACATCGTTGTTGAGAGATTGAATCCCTGCTGCTGCGATCGCTTCTACCCAAATTTTGGCAGAACCATCTAAAAGCGGAACTTCTGCCCCATCAATTTCTATTCGCGCTCCATCTACTCCACTTGCGACCAAGGCGGCCAAAAGATGTTCTACTGTCCGAACTTTTGCCTCTCCTTCTCCCAACTCTGTTGATAACATTGCCTCTTGCACAATGGCTAAACTAGCATTAATAATAGGTTGTTCTGTTAAATCTGTCCGTACAAAATAGCGGCCTTCTCCTTTCTGAGTTGGTAAAACTCGTACTTGAGTTTCTATGCCAGAATGTAAGCCAATTCCCCGAACGGTAAAACTCTCTTTAAGTGTAGTTGTCATAGTCATTAAATTATTCTTGTTAATAAATTTTTGAGTCTTAATATAATTTTAGTAAATCTCTATAAAATGACTTCATCTAAAATAGTATTACTTAAAATTACTTGTTGTAAGTTTGCACCTTGCAGATTCGCGCCCTTCAAATTTGCTTGACTTAAATCCGCTTGACTTAAATTAGCTCCTCGTAAATTAGCTTGTTGCAAATTCGCACCACTAAAATTAACTTTTTTCAAATTTGCCCAACGTAAATCTACCCGATAACCTTCAATTTGACTGAGATTTGCTTCCAAAAAATAAGCTTTATGTAAATGAGTTCTAATTAGTGTTGCTTGGAATAAATTAGCCCGATAAAAGTAAGCTCCTTGAGCTTCGGCTTCTGTTAAAATAGCTTGGGTTAAATCGGCTTCATTAAAATGAGCTTCTGTTAAATCCGCTTCCGATAAATTACATCGTCTTAATAATGCTCGGCTCAAATTAGCTCTTCTTAAAATAGCTTCTCGAAAACAAGTTGCAATTAAATTAGCATCACTTAAATCGGCTTCTAAAAAGTTAGCTAATCTTAGATCAGAACCAATTAAATTTGCTCCTTTGAGGCTTGCGTAGGGAAAATTAGCCTTACTTAAATTACAATTTGTTAATTCTGCTTTTTCTAAATGTCCGTGACTGAATTGACTTCCTTGTAAATTCGCGCCCGCTTTCTTAAAAGGAATTACTAAAGTCTCTTGTTTAATATTTTTAACAGATAAATGATTAGCAGCTAACAAAGAATCTTTCTCATTCATTGTTATAGAAGTCAAAAAATTAAGTCCTTTCTCATCGACTTCTTGATCAGTAAGATAATAACCATTTGCCATTGAACACCCGATGAATTCAGTGATATAACCGCATCTCAACCATCTATTATAGATTTATTAGGGCGCGATTTTGGTTCATGCGATATAAGAGTAAATTATTATGGCAATCATTCAATGGTATCCAGGGCATATTGCCAAGGCAGAACGAGATTTAAAAGAACAACTGAAACGAGTGGATGTGGTTTTAGAAGTGATTGATGCCCGCATTCCTTTAGCGTCTCAGCATCCCCAAGTTCCTGAATGGATTGGCACAAAACCGCGTATTTTGGTCTTAAATCGAGTTGACATGATTCCCGAAAAAACGCTCCAGCAATGGTTGAGTTGGTTTAAATCCAAGGGCGAAAATGCCTATTGCAGCAATGCCAAAAAGGGCGATGGCGTGAAAGCAATCAATAAAGCGGCTCAGATGGTCGGTTTAACGGTGAATGAAAAACGCAATACGCGAGGAATGCAACCGAGACCCGTTCGAGCAGTTGTCATCGGTTTTCCTAATGTGGGGAAATCAGCTTTAATTAACCGTTTATTAGGTAAAAAAGTGGTAGAAAGTGCGAGAAGAGCAGGAGTTACTCGACAGTTGAAATGGGTGCGAATTTCGGACACGATTGAATTGTTGGATGCGCCTGGGGTGATTCCCATTAAATTAGGAAATCAGGCAAATGCGGTTAAATTGGCAATTTGTGACGACATTGGGACTGCAAGCTATGATAATCAACTAATTACAACCGCTTTGATTGATTTATTGGTAAATCTCGGATTTCCTGACATTCTTCAATCTCGTTATCATCTTGATGCGATCGATATGACGGCAGAAGATTATTTATTTCAAGTAGGTGAAACAAAATATAAGGGCGATCGCGAAAGGGCGGCAGTACAAATTTTAAATGATTTTCGTAAAGGGTTAATGGGGCCAATTCCCTTGGAGTTTCCGCCTGTTCCTCTTGAAGAAATGGAGAGTTAATATTCATGAATCCCCAAAATGTTTTAGGTTCAGGCTTTAGATAAGAAGATTTCAAACTAAAATCTATCTAAATTTGAAAGTTTGATGAGAATAAATTTCAGGAACTGCTCTCATTTTGACAAAAAGATAAACAATCTTTTAATAGAAACTTTTGTTCAATTTCTTGAGCAACTAAGGGTTTAGAAAACAAATAACCTTGACCAAATTCACAGCCTAGTTGTTTTAACGATTGCAATTGCTCAAAAGTTTCAATTCCTTCTGCAATAACAGCCAATTCTAACTGATTACTCAACGCAATAATGGTACTAACAATTTGATAATTTCTCTTTTCTTGTTGCATTTGGTTAATAAAAGAACGATCAATTTTTAAATTATCAGCAGGTAAACGGTGGAGATAGTTGAGAGAGGAATAACCTGTTCCAAAATCATCAATACTAATCTGTATTTTGCGTTCTTTTAATTGACTTAATAGGGCAATTGTCTGATTAATATCTTCGATTAAAGTTCCTTCTGTAATTTCTAAAACGACCCCACAAAAATCAGTTTTGCAATTATCTAAACCTGTTTCAGCTAATACTCGATCAATGTTATAAATTAAATCAGGTTGACAAAGATCTTGAACGGCAAGATTAATACTCATTTTCAGGGGAAAAAAACGATTAAATTGATTTTTCCATAGGGATAATTGTTTACAAGCGGCATGAAATATCCAACGATCTAAAGCAACAATTAAGCCAGTTTCTTCTGCGATCGGAATAAATTTGTCTGGATAAATTAAACCACGAACAGGATTTTGCCAACGAACTAACGCTTCAAAACCTACTAAGCGATCGCCTAAAATATCAATAATAGGTTGGTAATAAACTATAAATTCTTCGCGTTTAAGAGCTTGACGCATTTCTGTTTCTAGGGTGAGACGGCTCAGGGCTTGAGTGTGCATCTTGATATTAAAAATTTTGTAATTATTACCTCCTTGGTTTTTTGCTTGACACATCGCAATATCTGCATCTCGTAATAAATCCGATGCTTGACCATAATTGGGAGTACTTAAAACAATGCCAATGCTGGTAGTGAGAGACATTTCATAGCCATCTACAATGATGGGAGTTTGGCAATCTTTGAGAATCCTTTCTGTAATAGTAATAACCTGTTCAATCCCTAAAATATCTTCTAATAAAATGACGAATTCATCCCCACCAATACGAGCCACTAAGCCAGTTTCTTGTAAATAAGTTGTGAGTTTTTTAGCAATAGTTTTGAGTAATTGATCACCGATTAAAGGCCCCAAACTTTCATTAATTACCTTAAACCGATCTACGTCAATAAATAAGAGAGCATAACGATAATTTGGAACTCTTTTACATAGCTTAATTGCTAACTCAATCCTTTCCATTAATAGGGTTCGATTGGGTAAACTTGTTAGACTATCGTGTAGGGCATTATGAACAATTTGTTTCTCTGCTCGTTTGCGATCGCCAATATTTTGAATAATCGTTAAAATTTCCCGATCATTCATTTTAATAATTTGAACTTCTTCGTATTGCATTAATTTATTTATTTGAATTTGTTGCTCAAACTTTTGAATTTCTCCTGTCGCTAAAGCTTGTTCAATCATTTTCAATTTACGCTGAGCAAGTTCTGGTGGTAATACTTCTGATAAATGTTTACCAACGGGATCAATATCAGAGGGTTGTAAATCAGCAACATATCGAGTTGAAAAACATTCCAAATAAATTCCTTCTGCACTAACGCGATACATTAAATTGGGAATAGCGGACAAAATTGCTTCCTTAATTGCTCTACTTTCACGAAGTTCTATTTCAATTTGTCGCTGTTTAATTAATTCAGTATTTTGTTCTAAATTGGCGGGATAAATTGCTTTTAAAATACTTTCAGTTGTGATTATTCCTCGTAATTCTCCGCGATCGCCAACTAAAGGTAAGTGCGTAATTGGGTACTTTTGAAATAACTTTAAAGCAATAAAAATATCCGTAAAAGCTGACTCTTGTAAAGTGATCAAAGGCGGTTTTATGAATTCTGTTAAAGTTATTTTGTCCAAGTTTTTAATACTCAGCGATAAACGCAGCCCTTCTTCTGCCGTCAAACTTCCTAATAATTGCTGATCTGTTCCAACAACCCAGACTCTCGTATTTTCTCCTTTTTCCCTCTTTAGTAACGCGATCGCGTCTTTAACGGTTGCCTGAAAAGAGATTCTGAGCGGGCGACGAATAACGGCTTGTTCTTGGTTTATTTGGGCAAAATTCATTATTTTTGTAAGATTACAGAATTATTTTTGGTTTTTTCGAGTCAAAACGATGGTGAACTTGAACGCGATCGCTCAAAAAGATTAAAAATTAAATCAATATTTAGAGGATTCAAAATCAAACAGGTCAATCTTATCAAAAAACTGGGTATAGGTTGAGTCGGGGGGGTGTCAAATCTAACACTCAACTTTACCAGAAGTAAATTTAAAAAAATATTAAAAGTTCATAAAAAATTTCAATTAGTAATTAAAAAAGTTGGTTTATAAGGGTTTGATTGCTAGATTAATAATTCCATCTCCCTGATTAACTAAAGGATTTTGTGTATGTCCAATCACAATGCCTTCTTGAGGCGCGCGAACTTTAACATTAGTATCGCCAAAAGTATCGGTAATAAAACCTAATAATTGACGTTTTTCGACACTTTGTCCTAGTTTTACTTTTAAATGAAAAATCCCACTGATCGGCCCACGAACCCACTTTGTTTCTCGAACTTCGACGGAATTGGGTTGAACAGAAGAAAACGGATTTTCATACATCTCCAAGGCATTCATCACTCGAAAAATCCCCTCTACCCCAACCCGAATAGACTCTGGATCAAATCTTAAGGCTTCTCCCGCTTCATAAAGCAAAATGGGAATACCTTGCTTACTGGCAGATTGACGTAAAGAACCGTCTCTAGTATTAGCATGGAGAAGAATAGGCGCACCAAAGGCTTTAGCGCAACGATAAGTTTCGGGATCATCTAAATTTGCCCGAATTTGCGGTAGATTGATGCGGGGTTGGGCGGCGGTGTGTAAATCAATGCCATGGGTGCTGTGATTGACAATTTCCGTCATAAATAAATGGGCTAATTGGGAAGCTAATGAACCTTGGGCAGATCCAGGGAAAGAACGGTTCAAATCACGGCGATCAGGTAAATAACGAGATTGTTCAATGAAACCGAAGATATTGACCACTGGAACCGCTAATAAAGTTCCTCGTAATTCTTTGGGTCGAACGATTTCTAGAACTTGACGAATGATATCAACACCGTTAATTTCATCACCATGAATCGCGGCACTTAGCCACAAGATGGGGCCAGGTTCCTTGCCATGAATTACAACAACCGGTAACGTAATCAACGTTTGGGTAGGTAAACGGGATACGGGAATTTCGATTCGTCTTCTTTGTCCTGGTGCGATCGCTTCTCCGCCAATAGTGATCCATTTTCCTGTTACCATTTTTTCTTTAATTTTCTTTAAGAATGATCTTAATTAATATTGAATGCGATCGCGGCTAACTCCTGCATCTGCGTGTTTACTCACAAAATCTATAACTTTACCTGCTACATCTATTCCTGTTGCCGATTCGATGCCTTCCAAGCCAGGTGAAGAATTAACTTCCATTACCACAGGGCCATGATTAGAACGTAGTAAATCCACTCCTGCCACACTCAAGCCCATTGCCTTTGCTGCCCTAATTGCGATCGCTCGTTCTTCAGGAGTTATTTTGATTTTTTCAATGGTTCCTCCTCGATGAAAATTGGATCTAAAATCTCCTTTTCCTTGACGTTTCATTGAAGCTATTACTTTGCTTCCCACCACAAAACAGCGAATATCCATGCCTGCTGCTTCTGTAATGAATTCCTGCACCAAAATATTGGCTTCTAGTTGACGAAAAGCTTCAATCACAGAACGTGCTGCTTGATGAGTTTCTGCTAAAACAACCCCGATTCCCTGAGTTCCTTCTAAAAGTTTAATCACAACTGGCGCACCTCCAACCGTTTCAATTAAACCATCAATATCTTGCGTCGCATGGGCAAAACCAGTGACAGGCAGCCCAACGCCTTCTTTAGCTAAAATTTGTAAACAACGCAGTTTATCCCGCGATCGCGAAATCGCTTGAGATTCATTGGCACTAAAAACGCCCATCACTTCAAATTGTCGTACCACCGCCGTCCCATAAAAAGTTCTAGAAGCTGCAATACGAGGAATAATCGCATCAAAATTTTCTAGGTTTTTACCATTATAAAAAATCATGGGTTTATGGGAAGTGATGTTCATATAACAGCGTAAATAATTGACGACTCGAACCTCATGACCCGCAGCTTCTCCCGCTTCCTTGAGGCGTTTTGTCGAATAAAGTGAGGGACTTTGGGACAAAATTGCAATTTTCATAATGATTATAAATATTAAAAATTATTCGAGATTTTATCTCGTTTAAATATTACCAATAACAGCAAGATATTGTTGATTAAATAAAGTCTTATTAAGGAAAACCTGATCGCAGAACAGAAATAACAGGGTAAAATTAATCTCCAAAAATTGCTGACTTACCCTGTAATAAATATTTTTAAACAAATAACTAAAAAGTTTACAGAGGAATTAATTCAGGAAAGTTTAATAACACCTGTTCATTGGTTAATTCGTCACCTAATTGAGCGGGTGAAAAATGGACTTGAATGGCTTCTAATTTGTGTTGATAATGCAAATTAATTAAAGCTTTTAAGCCATATTCCAACGCTTCGCGATCACTCAAATTGGTTTCCAAATCAGGAATTTCTCCTGTAGAAGCAACGGTGAGCATAATCACGATATTAGACGTAGCTGGGAGACTTAAGGGGATTGTGGAATCAGGCAAGTCTTCTCCCGTCATTTCCGCCAAATAACGCTGGGCAGAGTCGGTAAAAAGTTCATTCACAAAATCTCCTGCTTCCCCTTCATCCCAGAAAACATCTCCTTCATTGGCTGCTGATTCCCAATAAACATTCATTTGCAGTAAATTTTGACAGATTTCGACCAAAGCTTCCCCCGTTACTTCCAAATCTCCCTCAGACTCGATGCTATTTCGTCCTACTTGATTGAGTACGCCTAAAATTGGAGCAATTTCTTGGCCGCGCAGGTGAATAAAAATACGAGCAACAACATAACGAGTTCGGCCCGTCATTTGGTTAAAGCGATCGCGTAATCCCATTGTGATCTCCTGATTCTTTGCAAAAAATTATAAAAAATTATTCCGAGACTAATTCACTATTAAATTCATTAAAAGTACGTTGTTTTAATTCTACCGATTGGGAACGCGGTAATAAATTAAATTCTTTCCTTAAAACATCATCAACTTCTTCAAATTTAATTACTCCTTTACCATTAAAAATAACTTTTTTATCAGCATTTAAAACCACCGTTTGGGGAACAACGCCTTGATAATAATAACCAGGTTCATCGGGACGATAAGAAGACTTTTGGGGAATAGAATCTACAATAATAGGAATGATACTGGCAACGCGGCCATAAAATTCTTGATAACGAGAAACAATAAAGGCGTATTCTTTGCAATCACGACTATCATCTAGGTAATAAACAATCACCGCAGGAAGTTTGCGTTCAAACGTTTCAGGAATCGTTAAACGAGGCGGAACCAAAGAACCATTTCCTGCATAGACAACAAAAATATTGCCATCTAAACGGTCATCATCAACACTGGCTTGGGCAGGATTCGCACTCAATAGCCACAAGCTAAGGCAAGTTGCCACTAAAAGCGTTATTAAAGAAAATTGTCGTATAACATTTAGGCGATTTAGATTCATTGTCAACTTCCGCAAGAATTTCGTTAAAATAGTCAAATTAAACACGACTTAAGCACAAGGTTATAAAAATCTAGTGACTCAAGAAAAAGTAAATCCACAGTCAAAGACTCGATCAAGTCCAACTCAAAGCCGATTGATCAATAGTTATTATGCTATTTTAGGGCTTCATCCGTCCGCTTCGGTCATTGAAATTCGACGGGCTTATCGAGAATTGAGCAAAACCTATCATCCCGATACCACTACTTTAACGTCTGAGGTAGCGACTCGGAAGTTTCAGCGATTGAATGAAGCTTATGGGATTCTCAGTAACCCCGAACGGCGATCGCTGTATGATCTGCAAATTGGCTATTCTCGTTGGAATGTTGTGCAAATTCCTACCGATTTAAAGCAGTCCGCTCAAAGTTATCCAAAATGGTCGAAATCAGCCTATTTAGACCCGACTGACCGTCCTTTATCAGCAGGAGAAATTTTTTCCCTTTGTCTTTTGGCATTAACTTTACTGGGTTGTTTGGGAGTAGCTTTTTTAATTGCTTGGTTAAGAGGAGATTCAATGACAATTCTTACTATTGCTGGTTTGAGGCAAGCTTATGATTTTTTTAATTAGTATCATATCATTAAGTTATTATTATTGAGCATTATTAGTTTTAAGGAGGCTCGAAATCGGTATGAATAGCGTTCCAGTTACCAATTACCGAGGCAATATTTTAATTGTTGATGATTTACCAGACAATCTACGTCTTCTCAGGGATACTTTGAGCGAGAATGGTTATAAAGTTCGTAGTGCAAGGACAGGAGAAATGGCGATTAGAGCCGCCCAATCTCCAGCAACCGAACTCATCTTACTTGACATTAAGTTGCCTGATTTAGATGGCTATGAAGTTTGCCGTCAATTAAAATCTGACGATCGCACTGCAACCATTCCCGTTATTTTTTTGAGTGCGCTCAATGAAACTTTCAATAAGGTGCAAGGGCTTGCTGCGGGAGGGGTAGATTATATTGCCAAGCCGTTTCAAATCGAAGAGGTATTGGCGCGAGTTGAAACTCATCTCACTATCCAGCGATTACAAAAAAGCCTCCACCAACAAAATTTACAACTCATTGAAGATATCGAGGAGCATCAACGTCTGGAAAATAGCCTTTTTGCCGAAAAAGAATTGGCTCAAGTGACCTTAAAATCGATTGGTGACGCTGTTATTACTACCGATGCTCAAACTAATATCAGATATTTTAATCCTGCTGCTGAGCGATTAACGGGCTGGACAGAGAATGAAACGGAAGGAATGCCTCTGGCTCAAGTTTTCACAATCATTAATGAGGTAACCCGAAAGCCTGTAGAGAATCCGATCGTCCAAGCCCTGTCAAAGGGGACAATTGTGGGATTAGCTAACCATACTATTCTCATTGCTCGTGATGGAACGGAGTATTCAATTGAGGACTCAGCCGCTCCGATTCGCGATCGCCAAGGACAAATTATCGGGGCAGTCATTGTTTTTCATGATGTGACTGAATCGCGTTATCTCGCCAAGCAACTCTCTTGGGAAGCTAGTCACGATGCACTAACGAGTTTAATCAACCGTCGAGGATTTGAGCAACAACTCATTGAAGCGATCGCATCCGTTCAACATAGCAAACAGCAACACGTCCTTTGTTATTTAGACTTAGATCAGTTCAAAGTCGTTAACGACACCGCAGGTCATCTCGCTGGGGATGAATTATTACGCCAAATCAGTGCGCTTTTACAAAAAGGAATCCGTGCCAATGACACCTTAGCTCGTTTGGGAGGTGATGAATTCGGTTTGTTGCTGACTCAATGTCCCCTCTCTCAAGCCGCTCAAATTGCGGAAAACCTGAAAGATCTCGTGCATCAGTTTCGGTTTATTTGGAATCATAAAACCTTTATCATCGGGGTCAGCATTGGCGTTGTTGCCATTGATCAAACCAGTCAAGATTTAATAGAAGTTATGGGAGCGGCTGATGCAGCTTGTTATGCCGCCAAAGAAAAAGGTCGTAACTGCATTCATGTTTATTCTTTCGATGACGTTGAACTCATTAAACAACGGGGTGAGAGGCATATGGTTTCTAAAATTAACAGAGCCTTGGAAACCAATCGTTTTTGTCTCTACTCCCAAAAAATTGTTTCTCTTCTTTCTCAACCATCCAGAGAGCATCATGAAGTTTTACTCAGAATGTTAGATGAAAATGGCGAAATAGTTTCTCCCAGTGCCTTTATTCCCGCAGCCGAGCGTTATGCCTTAATCACTAAAATTGATCGTTGGGTAATTAAAACTTTTTTCTCGAATTACCACAATTTACCCAAGCAACAAATTCTGGCTGATAGCTGGCATACGATCAATCTTTCGGGGACTAGCATCGGTAATAATGAGTTTCTCGGATTTTTAATTGAACAATTTTCTTACTATAAAATCTCTCCTCAGAAAATTTGTTTTGAAATTACAGAAACCGCCGCGATTAGTAACTTTGACCAAGCTAGATATTTTATTAGCGAACTAAAAAAGATTGGTTGTCACTTTGCTTTAGATGATTTTGGCAGTGGATTAAGTTCCTTTGCCTATCTAATCAATTTACCTGTTGATTATCTAAAACTTGATGGGGCTTTTGTCAAAAATATTAATTATGATTTGATTTCTCAAGCGATCGTTGAAGGTTTCAATGGTATTGCCCACGCCATGAATCTGGAAACCATCGCTGAGTTTGTCGAAGATGAAACTATTTTAGAAAAATTGCGAGAGATGGGAGTTGATTATGCCCAAGGTTATGCGATCGCTCGCCCCGTCCCGATTAACTGGTAGAGATCTAAACTTCTGGGTTAAAAAACATGAATCATTGAGGGTTAGGGATGATGACACAATTCTTAGAGACAGTAGGATTTATTCCTCATGGACACTGCTACCTCTGGCAAACAAACTTAGTCGGATTACACGTTTTATCCGATAGTTTAATCGCTTTAGCTTATTACTCCATCCCCATCATCCTGATCTACTTTGTGCGACAACGGCAAGATACTCCCTTTCCAAAAGTATTTTTGCTCTTTAGTGCCTTCATTATTGCCTGCGGTACCACTCATCTGATGGAAGTTTGGACGCTTTGGGTTCCTACCTATTGGCTTTCGGGAGGGCTTAAAGCGATTACTGCTTTAATTTCTCTCTATACTGCCTCTGAACTTGTCCTGATCGTTCCATCGGCCCTAGCACTCCCTAGTCCTGCTCAACTGATTGCGGCAAATCAAGCCTTGGAGAAGGAGATCGTTGAGCGTAAGCAAGTCGAAAAATCGCTAGCACACATGGCAGCCATTGTGGAATACTCTGGTGAGGCAGTTATTAGCAAGTCTTTAGACGGCATCATTTTAAGTTGGAACAAGACAGCAGAAAAAATCTTTGGTTATCAAGCAGAAGAAATTATAGGGCAATCAATCACCATTCTCGTTCCACCCCATCTGATTGAAGAAGAACAGAAAATTCTAAAAATGATTCGACAAGGAGAAAAGATTCAAAATTATGAAACCGTGCGCTTACGCAAAGATGGACAGCTTATCCATATCGCTTGCACCATATCTCCTGTGAAGGACAAAGCAGGTATGATTATTGGAGCTTCTACCATTAAACGCGATATTAGCGATCGCAAACAAATTGAAATCGCTTTACAAAATAGTGAAGAACAGTTTCGCCATGCGTTTGAAGATGCCTCTATCGGGATGGCGATCGTTGCACTTGATGGGAACTGGATTAAAGTCAATTCTGCCTTATGTAAGATTGTTGGCTACTCCTCAGAAGAATTGTCAGCGTTAACCTTTCAAGACATTACCCACCCTGACGATTTAGAAACGGATCTTAGTTATGTATATCAGCTATTAGCTGGAACAATTTCAACTTACCAAATGGAAAAACGGTATTTCCATAAACAAGGACATATTGTTTGGATTTTGCTTAATGTATCGCTAGTAAAAGATGAACACGGAAATCCACTGCACTTTATTTCTCAAATACAAAATATTACCGTGAGAAAAGAATCTCGCAAGACCCTAGAACTTCAGAGCATTATTATGAACAACATGGCAGGAGGAGTCTGTTTAGTTAAAGCCTCTGATCTGACTATTGGTTATACTAATCCTAAATTTGATGAAATTTTTGGCTACACAGAAGGCGAACTTGCTGGTCAATCTGTTCATATCTTGAATTACGAAGAGACAAAGGTTACACCAGAAGCAACGGTTCAAGATATTATCGGGCAACTCGATCGTGACGGAGATGCTCAATATGAAGTTCAAAATAAAAAGAAAGATGGAACTCTCTTTTGGTGCAGGGCTCATACCTCCACGTTTGAACATCCTGAATACGGAACCGTCTATGTGGCCGTTCAGGAAGATACAACAGAGTTAAAATTGACGGAACAAGCCTTGCAAGCCAGCACAAATCGCCTTAACTTTCTTCTAAACTATAGCCCCGTCGTCATTTTTAGTAGTAAGCCTGATGACGATTATGGGGCAACGTTCATTAGTGAAAATGTCAAAGATGTATTGGGCTACGAAAGCAGCGAGTTTGTAGAAGATTCTAAATTTTGGATGAATCACTTACACCCTGATGATGTAGAACGAGTGTTTCAAGGCTTAACCAATCTATCTGTGAATGATTTTTATGTTCATGAATATCGGCTTAGTCGCTCAGATGGCGTTTATCGCTGGATACTCTGTCAGCTTAGATTGATTCGAGATCCTTCGGGAACACCCGTAGAAATCTTGGGCTATTTAATCGACATTAGCGATCGCAAACAAGCTGAGTTGGAATTTCGGCAGGCAAATGAAGCCAATCAAGCCAAGAGTATCTTTCTTGCCAATATGAGCCACGAACTTCGCACCCCACTCAACTCTATTTTGGGTTTTACGGAATTAATGAGCTATGAAAATGGTCTGACTGCTTCTCTCAGAGAAAGATTGCAGATTATTAATCGTAGTGGTAAACATTTATTGGATTTAATTAACGACATCTTAGATTTATCCAAAATTGAAAGCGGACAGATGACGCTCAATCCTTCTGACTTTGACTTAGCAAATTTACTAATTTCGATTGAAGAAATGCTGCGAGTTAAAGTCCAAGCTCAAGAATTACAGCTAATTGTCGAGCTAGATCCCGAGCTTCCCAAATTTGTGCATACCGATGAGAAAAAACTATATCAAATCTTAGTAAATCTTCTCGGTAATGCGATCAAGTTTACCCCGCAGGGAAGTGTCACCCTCAGAGTAAGAGCAGAACCAAAAGATCAAAGCTTTTGTAACTTATATTTTGAAGTTCAAGATACAGGTGTGGGAATTGCGACCACAGAAATAGATCAATTATTTAAGGTCTTTGTGCAAGCTCAAGCAGGGAATAATTTGAGTCAAGGTACTGGGCTTGGTTTAGCCATCAGTCAAAAATTCGTTCAACTCATGGGCGGTAAGATTCAGGTTGAAAGCACCTTGAACCAAGGAAGTACTTTTTTCTTTGAGATTAGAGTGCGGCTACCTCAAGCAAATTCTCTTCGTTCAGAACCCCATAAACAAAGAGTCATTGGTTTAGCTCCAGGACAACCAACTTATCGTATTCTTATTGTTGAAGATTTAGTGGAAAATCGCCAATTGCTCTTTGAAATTCTGACTTCAGTTGGTTTTGAGGTGAGAGAAGCAACACAAGGAGTTGAGGGACTTTTATTATGGGAGAGTTGGTTGCCACACCTAATTCTGATGGACATACGAATGCCAATCATGGATGGATATACTGCTACAAATCGCATTAGAAAAAATCCTAAAAGCAAAGAAACTATTATCATTGCTCTAACAGCAAGTGTTTTTGAAGAAGAGCGAGAGAAAGTTCTCTTAGCTGGATGTAATGATTTTATTAGTAAACCATTTCAGCAAAGTATCATCTTTGATAAAATCACTCAACATTTGGGAGTGCAATATATCTACGAAGTTGTCGGACAAGCCTCTCCTAAAATATTTATTGAAACGCTCTCTTCAGAAAATCTATCTGTAATGTCTCCTCATTGGCTAGAACAAATGTATCAAGCTGCCTACTATCTGGATACGGAAGTAATGAACGAATTAATCGCACAAATTCCTGAATCTCAAGCAGGTTTATCCCTAACATTAACCGATTCTATTAATAACTTTAACTCTGACCGAATTATGGAACTCATTCGACCTTTAATTCCGACACTGATTTAGTTTAATACCAAAACAAGCTCATTAATAGCTTAAAATAATTTTTAATAACCCTAACTTTCGTTTTTTACTGACGCTATGAATTTTCCTTCTGCTGATACGCCGCTCTACAATCATCCCCTTTCAAGCATCGAAAATTGGCTTTTAGATTTGGGTTGTCAACAAGACTCTGAAAATCGCCATTGTTGGTTAATTAAATATCCTGATTGGCAAGCTGAATTGAGTTTTGATATTGAAGAATTAACGGTTCATTATTTGCCAACAAAATCAGGAGAAAATGAGATTAAAAGAACGTTTAAATATTCTCTCAGTCGTCAAGATCTAGAAGATGCTATTTTTTCTGGGCCATAACAATTTAAAGTTTTTGCCATTGTTCATCGAGTTGAATTTGTTGATAAGAAACTTCTTTTAGTCTTAAACAAAAGGCAAGAAATAAGATAACTTTTTCGAGGGAATAATGTTCAGCAGATTGTTGGTTATAAAATGCGGAGAGTTTGGCTTCAAAGCTTTCTAAACTTATTTTTAAGTCGTCAGATTGGGATGGAATAGTTTGCTTGGCGATCGCGTTACTAATTTCTTTAAAACGAGAAATTGTGGTTTGAAATAATAATTGAAATTCGGATAAAAGTTCTGGGGGAATGCCGATATAATCCTGATCTTTTGCAGCTTTGGCGATCGCATTTAACACGGTTATATTATTAAATAATGCTTGTTCAGCAGGAATTAAAATCGCCCAAAGTTGCTTTTGTTTAAAATCAAGTTGAGTATTAATAATTTCTTGATTAGATAACATTTTTAACATCGGTTGTTTTTGTAATAATCCTGCGATCGCCTGACTTAGTTGAGCCGTCTGTTGTTGATTATTGGTTCCTTTTTGATACGTTTGACAAGCTAAAAAATATAAATCTCCCAGATGGTCAAAAGTAGCACTCAGACTTTGGATTAATTTTGAGTCGGGGTCTCCAACTTTAAAAAGTGCGATCGCCAAAGAACCCAAAAGCATTCCCAACAAAATATTGATGATGGCGACGGTAAATAAATCAGACGGAATAAAATAAGAGATAATAATTAAAGAAGCACCTGCCGAGGAAAGAAAACCGATTTTGAGTTGATAACAAATGAGAGTTGAAATAAATAATCCTAAGCCGAGGATTATAGGAAAAGTTCCGAGAGTACTATTTAAAAAAATAACAATAGCAGAACCCATTAAAGGCGGTAACAAAAAGAGTCTTCCCAAAGAGACTGAACCATAGCTCAAAACTGGTAGCATTGGGATCAAAACGCCCATTGTTCCTAAAAAAGCAAAGAGAGGTTCTGTCGTGAATAAATTCCGCATTAGTCCAAGGGCAAAACCCATTGCTACTCCCATTACTACGATATAGCGTACTTGAGAAAAAGAAAGGGGTTTAAAGCGAATTATAGGAAAAAAAGACTGCTGGATAACTGGAAGATCGACTATATTTTGATGAAAGTTAGCAATAAGAGAAGACAAATAATTTAGTTCTCGATTGAATTGAATTAAGCTAAAAGTAAAGATCGAAAATTGCTCGATTTCTGGTAAGGAATAGGATAATAAAGCAGGAGGAATACCCAGGTCAGGTGCGATCACAGAGGGAACTAGTTGTTCAAATATTTCAGGTGATTTTTCTGCTTCTACTGCTTGGATAATTTGTTCACATTGTCGAGAAACTTGTTCGGAAAATTGGACTAATTCAGACTGAAATAAGCGAATAGAGGAAGCCTCACTAACTTCGAGCATTTCTTTTAAATAACGACTAAAATTCCGTTGACAAGCAATCAATCCTCCCCAATTTTCTCGTTGTAAACGACGACCTAAAATTCCATAAACTGCCTTTGATAGCAGCATCGTACTCTCAGTAGCTTTCCCATTAATTTGGCTCAAAAGCTGAGGGATTTCGGCTTTTTCCCTTATGTTCTGACTTCTGGCAATTAAGCTAAAAGCCCGTTCTGTATTTTGCAACGTTATCAATAAATTTTTCTGCAAATTTTCGCGCGGATCACTGTCCCGAAAAACAAAAATAATCGCAGTGGCGATCGCAACTCCAATCCAGTTATTGCTAACGCGGACGAAGGTATAAAGCCAGGGATCTTGGGTGGCAGCTTGCCCCGTTGTCAATAAAAAAGCAACAAAACCCGCTTGAGTATAGGCAGAACCCAGTTGCAGTGTTTCACAGGTAATAGCAGCGAGGATAAAACCCAAAGCTCCCAAAAAAGGGCTTAAACTCAGAAATTCTGAGAGGGAACCTGTCCCAAAAGCAGTGAGAATTAAACCCCCGATCAAACCACCGATCGCACTTCCTAATAAACGTCCCCAGCCACTTTTTATTGTGCTGGCCAAATCGGGTTGAAGAGTCGAAAGTAATCCCAAAGCGGGAAACATGACATTCCCCAGATCCGAATCCTTAAATAAGGCCGCAATGAAAGCTCCTCCAACTGCGACTTTTAGGGCGTATTTGAAATCCATTGGCAGTTTTTAGTCCTATTTTGCATCAGCATAAATTCCTGTGAGTTTGCGTAGCATTGGCGTGACATGACTCACTAGCGATCGCTCTTCCACAACGAGATAGGCATTTCCCACCGTATTTTCGGGCAATTCGTAGGGAACCCCACTGCCCCTTGTCCATTGAAAACCGCTTTTGGTGTTGGGATCTCGTTTTAATTTGGAAAATACCTTAATAACGGGCGTTCCTCCACTTGTAATTTGTTTGGCTAATTCTTCGCTACCGAGAATACTGGTGACTTCTTGCGCCGTACTAGGAATAGCCGCAATGGAGACAACTTCTGCGACAATACCGCCGTAACGCTCTCGATTTTCAACTCCTGGAACAATTTCTATCGGCATTTTAGTACGGATTTTTTCCACATCTCCGATCGCAAAAAAGGTGAATCCAAGGGTTTGTTGATTTTTGGGAGTCTCTTCAATAGTTGCTAGGCGAGTGCCTGACTGAATAACCTGTCCCCGATTGGTAGAAACCTCTAAAATTTTGCCCGATCGCGGACTCAAAACTTTACTATCGCTATTAATACTAATCTGTAGATTTTTAATCTCTCGTTGCAGATCAGCTATCTGATTATCTCGATCCGTATTTGTCTGAAGTGTTTGATAGTCAATTTCTTCTAGTTGCGCTCCTAGTCCCGTTAATTGACTATTTAAACTGCGAATTTGGTTAGTTAGATCTTTGTCTTTAGCCTGATTGCCCACTAATCCTGCTCGTAGTTGTCCGATCTTTGCTGAAGCATCATTGGACTGTATTTGCATTTGAGTTATTTGAATGTCATTGTCCTGAACTTGCCTTTGGGCTTGGATCAAATCCATTGAAAGAGGCGCGATCGCTCCTTCTGCAACCAAGGCTTTTCCTGCTTCTAAACGAGGTTCCAAAAGTTGTGTTCTTTCCTTGAGTTGAGTAATGCGTTGGCTATAAGCTTTAATTTCTTTTTGCTTAACGATAATCTGTTCCTGCGTAGAAGAAATCTCTTGTTGATTAGCTTGTCTTTGCTGATTTATCGCCTTAATCTGTTGAGGAATTGTTTGTTTTTGACTGAGTAAATTCTGCCTTTGTAGAACGTTTGTCTGATCTTGAACTTTGGTTAAATCCCGTTTTTGAGTTTGCAACTCCCGAAGTTTCTGTTGTTGAGAAAGCAACTTGTCCTTAAGTTCTGGTAAATCCAAAATTGCCAAAACCTGACCTACTTTTACTGTGTCGCCTGGGCGAATATTAATTTGGACAATTTGTCCGCTAGAACGAGACTGAACTGGAATATTGGAGCGAGGAGTAACAAGAATTGTTTTTCCTGCCACTTCAACTGGAATTTTACCATTAAAAGCCCAAAATCCTGTCGCCATCACAATTCCCCACAAAGGAACTGTCCGCAATAAAAAAGGAGTCTTTTTCGGCTGAGGAGGAGGCTCAGGAAGATTAGCCTTTTCTTTAACAGTTACTTTTTCTGGCTCTGAGGATTCTGATTTTGCAGATTCTAGTTTCATGGATTAAATAACTTTGAATAATGGTTAAAAAGACTGGAGAATTTACTGCGAAGAACGGTCAAACCCATAGAGAATAAAAGCGATAAGAATCACTAGCCAAAACCATAATTGGGGAGGTTTGCTGAAAATAACGATCGCAAAAGTTCCAGCACTAGCCCAGACCCACCATTTCAACCACCAGTTATACCATCTGTCCATTTTTTGTTATTGCCCCAGAATCTACACACAGTTTAAAAGGAAATTGCACAATTTAAAGAGAAAGTCACAGAATTTAAAAAACAGAATTTTTTGAAATTTTGAATAGTTGTTGATCGCAATCAGATTAATATTAAGCTGTTGAACATTCAAGTTATTAATTAAACGCTCTTGAAAACAAGCGATAGATTTAATTTTAAGAATATTTAAATGAGGAATTATTAATGAATGATATTG
Source organism: Snowella sp. SOY_38_metabat_116 (assembly GCA_031396835.1). Taxonomy (GTDB): domain Bacteria; phylum Cyanobacteriota; class Cyanobacteriia; order Cyanobacteriales; family Microcystaceae; genus Snowella. Next base: position 2,233 of record JANNLO010000218.1, on the reverse strand, counting down.
AACAAGTTCAGAATGTTGCTATCTCGAATTTTCGCCGTTGGTCGATTTTTGCTTGCTGTATTCTAGTGGGATTAACTAACGATGTGAGTGGTGGAGTCCTCAATTTGGCGATCGCACCGATGACCAAGGATCTTAGTCTTTCCCAAACCGATGCTCAGACAGTTCTGACCATCGGCAGACTTCTTTTTGGAGCTTTTATTATTGCAGGAGGCGTATTAGGAGATCTTTACGGAAGACGGCGCGTTTTAGTAATCGGGGCGGGAGGTGTCGTTTTGGCTTCTCTGCTGGCAGCCACGGCCCAATCTTCGGGAATGCTTGTTACAGCTCGTTTTTTAGATGGAATTGCCAATGCTGCGATCGCGCCCCTTGCCGTTGCTATCTTAATTTCTGTCTTTCCTCCCGCAGACCAAGCCAAAATTGTCGGTATTTTTCTAGGTTTTACAGGATTAGGTGTTGCTCTTGGCCCGTTGGGCGTGGGAGTACTGCTCGAAGCCTTTGGTTGGCGTGCGGGTTTTGCAGGGCCATTAATTCTTGCAATTATCGGTGGTCTCGGCATTTTGTTTTTAGCTCCTGCTAGTCCACCTCCCGAAAAAGGTTTGCAATTTGACTATCCCGGAGCCGCCGCCAGTGTTATCGGTTTATTGGGCATTGTCTTCGGGATTATTGAATTGAATAACGGGATCAGCTTTAAATTGCTTTTCTCTTTGGCGATCGGTGTGGCAGGATTAGCATTCTTTGTTTGGTGGGAAGGCCGTGTCAGAGAACCCCTTCTTGATATCAAACTATTTAGTAATCGTACCTTTGCTTCTGCTTTATTAGCGGGATTTACGATGGGATTGATTTCTGGCGGAGTGTTGTTACCTCTGCTCTATTTCATCCAGAAAACTCAAGAAACAAATCTAATTGGAGCCGTCGTTCGGATTTTACCGATGGTAGTAGCCGCCGTACTTTTTTCGCCTATTGTGGGAAATTTGGTTGAAAAATGGGGAGCGCGCAGAGTTATTGTTTCTGGATTAGGAGCCGTTGCCTTGGCTAGTTTAGGTTTTTCCTTCATCCAGCCTCGAACTCCTTATGCCTTAATTTTGATTTTGCTTGTTATTTTTGGTGCAGGTAATATTGCAATTCTCGCGCCAGTAATGGACACCATCCTCAACTGTCTGCCGCCCGAAAAATCAGGAAGTGCTTCTGCGATTAATACGGCTGCAACCCAGATTGGTGGAGCGATTGGAGTTGCTTCATTAACCTCTATTTTTCTCTTGGCAGGACGGAATGCCTACTTTGAAAAATTAGAACCCACTGGACTTTCCCGTGAAAAAATTGCCGAGATTAATAAGCTATTAAAACAAACCCAAGAATCTTTAACCACTGGACTGCAAACAATTCCTGATTCTGTTCGTGACCAATTTAACGATGCTACCCAATTTGCCTTTGCGATCGGCATCAATCGGATATTTGCATTAACCTGTATTCTTTGTCTTATTTGCGGTATTTTTGTGTTGTTGGGGATGAAATCTCAATCTCAACAAAAATCAAAAATACAGTAAAACCTAGTCAGGCATCTGTGAATTGAAAATCTTAAATTTGTGTTTAATAATCTCATATTAAAGTACGGCTTAACTTTGGCAGTCTTTCAAGTTCCTAATTTAATCTGAGATCAGTTTCAACCCTTCCTCACAAATTAAGTAATAATCATAAAAAAAGGTACTTTAAACACAAGTCCAAACCCTTTTGTCCCATGGTCAATTCACAGCTCTTTAAAGCATTTTATGGTGATTCAATCGCAATCCACAACCGAACCGACTTGGTTAATAATTATTCGCTTACTGCGTTGGGATAAACCATCAGGTCGATTAATTTTGATGATTCCTGCGCTTTGGGCTGTGGTTCTAGCCGCTCAAGGATCGCCGCCCTTATCCTTAGTAGGAACTATTATTTTGGGAACTTTGGCAACCAGTGGACTGGGATGTGTTGTCAACGACCTTTGGGATAAAGATATTGACTCTCAAGTTGAACGCACGAAAAACCGTCCGATCGCATCCCGTGCTTTGTCGGTCAAAGTGGGAATTGTAATTGCAGTAGTTTCCTTAATTTGTGCGGCAATCTTAGCATTTTATCTGAATACTTTAAGTTTTTGGCTTTGTGTGGCGGCTGTTCCTTTTATTTTGGGATATCCCTTAGCAAAACGTGTTTTTCCAGTTCCCCAATTAGTTTTATCTTTTGCCTGGGGTTTTGC
>JANNLO010000193.1:0-9179 GCA_031396835.1 Snowella sp. SOY_38_metabat_116 | reverse complement strand
ACCAAAGCCCGTAGGCTCAAAATAATTCCTGCTCCTTTTTCTTTCCATCGCATCCCTGAACAGCATAATCTTTGTTTAACTAATGTCTTGCAGGCAGCTTCCGTTACTCCTGAACCTATTGGATATTTTTTCTCTCGATATTGAGCATAATTCATTTGATGTTACAGTTGGCGATATTAATTCAATTTTAGGTGAGTATTTTAGAGATGAATAAAAAGGGCGATCGCTATTTTCCACGAATCAATCAAGCGCGATCGCGTTTAACGGATTTTGCTATGATGGGTGAATTAAATAAGTCGCAAAAGGAGCAGGGATTAATCTATGTCCAGCCAATCTTTCAAAGAACAGCCCGATCAATCCCAAAGTATGAGCGGGATTAATGCTAATGGCAGTGTAGTTCAAAAGGCTCAAGCTGGAAGTGATCTTCAGCAAGTTCAATCGGGTAATTTGGACACGGAACAACAAATCACGAATATCGAAGTCGTTAGGCAATTGGAACAGTTGGAAAATTCTGTCAAAAGTGCGACCTTGCCCCAAGCTCAAAAAGATGAAATTCTAGATTATTTACGTCCAGTAAAGAGATTTGGTTTTATGATACAGACAATTTGAGCAGGAAAAATTTATGTTTAAGGGAAAGCAACCGACTTTACTTATTCAAATTTAGGTTGTAAACTCACAGTTATGTTCTTTTTAAAATATATGGGGATAAAACCAATGGATGCAGTTTCGATCATTGTTGCGGCTTTAGTTGCTGGTGCGGCAAAAACGGCTGGAGAAGCAGTTCAAGATTCCTACAAGGGTCTGAAGACACTGATTCTTCAAAAAATACAAAGTAAACCAGCCGCAAAGGTTATTTTAGAAGAACATGAGAAGGATTCAAAAACCTATGAAGTTCCTCTAAAGAAAAATCTGAGTGAATTGGGAGTAGATAAAGATGAAGAGATTATCGTTCTAGCTCAAAAGATTATGAAGTTGACTGATCCTGAAGGAAGTGAAGGCGGGAAATTTAATGTCAATATTAAAGGTGATGTTAAAAAAAGTTTTATTGGAAAAAATTATGGGCCGATCAACATTAGTTAACTTTAACCATGAGTAAAGAAAAAACAGAAAATAATATTGGCATTGATGGTGATGTTGACGGATCGTTTGTTGGCACGAATTATGGCGATGTAAAAATTGTAAAAAAAGTTATCCTTAGCCTTTTTCCTCCCGCCGAATCGAATCAGGTGGATTGGGATTGGGCAAAAGGCTTATTAGCAAGCCAGCAAACTGACATTTATAAGCGGTTGAAGGATACGTTAGGCCAAGAAATGACTTTGATGGATGTATCTATTGCAGAACAACAAGCTTGGGTTAATCGTTTACAGGCAGATCGTCAATTACAAATTAATGGGAAAGATGGCGGTTTACTTGATCCAAATAAACTATTAATTGAAACTTTTGGACGGGATGATATTGCAGGAAAATTATTGATTTTAGGTGCGCCTGGTTCAGGGAAAACAACGGCGTTATTGAGTTTAGCGGAACAGTTAGTGATAGGAGCAATTAATCAACCCAAAACGGTGATTCCAGTTATTTTGGAGCTTTCGACCTGGCGCGAGGATAGTCAAAGTATTGAGGCTTGGATTATTGAGCAGTTGTATTATTTGCGTGGGGGAGATCGTAAAGAAAAAATCTATGAGCAATATCTAAAGCGACAGGTTTTATTGCCGTTATTGGATGGATTAGATGAGTTGGGTTTGGAACGGCAGAAGGAGTGTACAAAGAAGTTAAATGAATTTGCGCGAACCTATTCGCAATTAGTGGTTTGTTGTCGGGTTAGGGAATTTGAAGCGGTTAATATTAAGTTGAGTAATCTGAATGGAGCGATCTGTCTTCAGGAATTATCGAATGGACAAATTGAGGCTTATTTTCAGAGTATTGATCGGGCTGATTTATGGTCAGAAATGGAAACTAATTCGGCGTTACAAGGGTTATTGCAAGAAACGGCAGAAGGTGAGCCTGGTTTGTTGCGAGTACCTTTATTTATTAAGCTTTTGGCTGATGTTTTTGATCCTCAAGAGCCGATTGAAAATAAAGCTGATTTGTTAGAAAAATATATTAAGCACAAATTATCATTTGAGCAACGAGAATTTGATAGAAGAAAAGAATTAGAAAAAAGTGATTGGGCTTACGAAACCGTAAAAGAAGAACCAATATTTAATGAAACTACCAACAGTTTAATTTGGATTGCTAAAAGCTTAAAAGAGAATAATAAAATCGAGTTATTGATTGAACAAATGCAACCTAGTTGGATCGCTCCAAAATTAACCTATCGTTTGATTGGGGGACTGATTGGGGGACTGATTGCGGGGCTGATTACTTGGCTGATTTGGTGGCTCGTTTTGGGGTTTAATTTCGATCTGATTTGGTGGCTAATTTTCTGCTTGTTTTTGGGTCTGATTTGGGTGCGAGGTGACGTTAAAGCCGTCGAAACTTTTTCAATACCCAGATCAAAAACTTCCAGACAAGGCTTTTTTAAGGAGTTTCGTCATGGGCTGATGTCGGGGCTGATGTCGGGGCTTTGGGGGGGGGTGATTGGGGGACTGATGCTGGGGCTGAAGTGGGGACTGATGCTGGGTCTAATTGGAGCGCTAATGTGGTGGCTAGTGTTGGGGCTAGTGTGGGGGCTGGTGGAGGGGTTCAGGCAAGAATTAGAATTAGAGAAGCGATCAAGTCCGAATCAGGGTATCTGGAATTCCTTGAAAAGTGTACTTTGGACAACTGTTTTCAGTTATCCCCTGAGTGTGATTTTAAGTGTTTTATTCTCCTTGATAACCTCATTTGCCAAGGGAACTGTTAAATACACTGACTGGCTCCATCTAATCAGTTCTGCCCTACCTAATTCACTACTTTCGGGGATTCTCTGGTCGCTATACTTTGGGATTTTACTGGGAGGTGCGCGTGCTTGCGTACAGCACTTTTCTCTGCGTCTTGTCCTCTGGCAAAGCGGCACAATTCCCTGGAACTTTGCCCGTTTCCTCAACTATTGCGTTGAACGGCGTTTATTGCTTAGAGTTGGAGGTCGTTACCGTTTTCTGCACCGTGAACTCCTCGATCACTTTGCCCAATTACCGCCTGGAACACAGATTAAATAGATTACGCTGATTTCACAGATTTTTAGTTATTAGCTCACAATTGGCTCTCAAAACCAAAAACTTAATCCTCACCAACATCTCTCCCATAACGAATAGCCATTTGAATAGAGAAATCTTCAGGATCATCAATCGAAATTTCCTGTAATCGAGACATCAAACTCTGTTTTTTAACCTTATTTTCTGAACTATTTAATTGTTCAATCATGCCATAGACCTGTTTAAGCTGTTCTTCACTTAAACCTTCTATTTTTTCCTGAATCATTTGTTTCGTAATCATTGTAATTTTCCTAAAATTAAGACCTTACTTCAGATTATAGTCAGTGAACGACTATTTCTGTCAATTTCGTTTATCAGTAACCTCTTCAGCATAAACTTTACAATAAAATAATCATCATTCAGAATCGAGGAAATACCGAATGTTAGAAGAATACCGCCAACACGCTGAAGAAAGAGCATTGCTTGGCATCCCACCTCTTCCTCTTAATGCGTCCCAAACCTCAGCCCTGTGCGAATTATTGACAGATTCCCCAGAAACATTAAAAGGAGAATTGCTATTTTTATTGCGCGATCGCGTTCCGCCTGGAGTTGATGAAGCGGCTTATGTCAAAGCAGGATTTTTAACTGCCGTTGCTAAAGGTGAAATTAAATGTTCCGTTGTTTCTGCTCAAGGAGCCGTTAGCCTTTTGGGAACAATGATCGGTGGCTATAATGTTCATTCTTTAGTGCAATTGCTCAAATCTAAGGATACGAATATTGCGATAACAGCAGTGGCTGCACTCAGTAAAACTCTCTTAGTTTTTGATACTTTTCATGAAGTTTTAGAGTTATCTGAAACCAATCCTTACGCTAAACAAGTGATTGATGCGTGGGCTAATGCTGCTTGGTTTATTGGTAAACCCAAATTGGCTGAAAGTATCACTGTTACTGTTTTCAAAGTGCCTGGTGAAACTAACACTGATGATCTTTCTCCTGCTCCCCATGCTACCACTCGCCCTGACATTCCGCTCCATGCTTTAGTGATGCTAGAAAGTCGTTTACCTGGCAGTTTAGAAGTCATTACTGAACTCAAACAAAAAGGTCATCCCGTTGCTTATGTTGGGGATGTGGTGGGAACAGGTTCTTCCCGTAAGTCTGCTATCAATTCAGTGCTTTGGCACATTGGCGATGACATTCCCTTCGTTCCCAATAAGCGATCAGGCGGTTATATTTTAGGCGGAAAAATTGCTCCTATTTTCTTTAATACTGCCGAAGATTCAGGAGCTTTACCGATTGAGTGTGATGTTTCTAAATTGGAAACTGGTGATATGATCACTATTTATCCCTACCAAGGCGAAATCAAGAACGAAGCAGGCGAAGTCCTCTCAACCTTTACCCTCAAACCCGACACAATTCTCGATGAAGTTCGCGCTAGCGGTCGCATTCCTCTGTTGATTGGACGTAGTTTAACTGATAAAACTCGTGAAGCTTTGGGTTTACCTCCTAGTCTTCTCTTTGTCCGTCCTTCTATACCAACCGATACAGGTAAAGGTTTCACTCTATCGCAAAAAATGGTGGGTAAAGCTTGTGGTTTACCTGGTGTTCGTCCTGGCACATCCTGCGATCCGATGATGACAACGGTAGGTTCCCAAGATACCACTGGACCCATGACAAGAGACGAATTAAAAGAACTAGCTTGTTTAGGCTTTAGTGCAGATTTAACTATGCAGAGTTTTTGTCATACGGCGGCCTATCCCAAACCTATTGATATCAAAACCCATAAAGAATTACCTGATTTCTTCTCCACTCGTGGCGGTGTTGCTCTGCGTCCTGGCGATGGCATTATTCACTCCTGGCTGAATCGGATGTTATTACCAGATACTGTTGGAACTGGTGGCGATTCCCATACTCGTTTTCCTTTAGGTATTTCTTTTCCCGCAGGTTCGGGTTTAGTTGCTTTTGCCGCCGCTTTGGGAGTCATGCCCTTGGATATGCCTGAGTCGGTTTTAGTCAAATTTACAGGAGAATTACAACCAGGCGTTACCCTGCGCGATATTGTGAACGCCATTCCCTGGGTCGCCATGCAACAGGGCAAATTAACCTTTGGCAAAGAAAATAAAATCAATGTCTTCAATGGCCGAGTTATGGAAATGGAAGGTTTGCCCGATCTTAAGGTAGAGCAAGCCTTTGAATTGACCGATGCAACGGCTGAACGTTCCTGTGCAGGTTCAACCATTAAACTCAGTGAAGAAACGGTGGCGGAATATCTGCGATCCAATGTAGCTCTGTTGAAAAATATGGCCGCACGGGGTTATCAGGATGCACGAACGATTCTACGTCGGGTTGCCAAAATGGAACAGTGGTTAGTCAATCCTTCTTTGATGTCTGCGGATGCGGATGCGGAATATGCAGATGTGATTGAGGTTAATTTGAATGAGATTAAAGAACCCATTGTGGCGGCTCCCAATGATCCTGACAATATTAAGTTAATGTCGGAATGCGCAGGCGACAAAATTGATGAAGTCTTTATCGGTTCCTGTATGACGAATATTGGGCATTATCGGGCGGCGGCGAAGATTTTAGAAGGAGCGGGAACGGTGAAAGTTCGGCTCTGGATTTGTCCTCCGACTCGTATGGATGAACAACAATTACGGGCTGAAGGAATTTACGAGATTTTTGAAGCGGCTCAAGCTCGGACAGAAATGCCTGGTTGTTCGCTTTGTATGGGAAATCAAGCCCGTGTGGAAGATAATGCAACGGTATTTTCCACTTCTACACGTAATTTTAATAATCGTATGGGTAAAGGAGCGCGGGTCTATCTCGGTTCGGCTGAGTTGGCGGCGGTTTGTGCCTTACTGGGCAAAATTCCAACGGTCGAGGAATATATGGCGATCGTGCAGGAGAAAGTTGATCCCTTTGCTGGGGAGTTATATCGTTACCTCAACTTTGATCAGATTACGGGTTTTGAAGATGAGGGCCGTGTCATTGCGATCGAGGATATGCCCAAGATTGAGGATATTTTGGGGATTCCTGCGGGAGTATTGAGTTAAATTTAGATTGGGGTGGATCTTTTCTGATTCACCTCGATTTAACTTAATTTTTATGGGGAAAAGTCATTTTAAAAAAGCGATCGCGTCTTTGGAAGCCCGAATTGCTGAACACCAAGAAAAAATTAGATTAGAATCAAAAAAAGAGTTAGCCGATCAAGCACTAATTAAGCATTGGCAAAAAGAAATTATGGCTTTTGAAAAGGGTATTCAACAGGCATTAAAGAGATTAGGTAGAAACTAATGCAATTAATCACTAGAAAAATTAGCACTCAAAATTCCACTTTAAATCGGTTAATTATTGAATTGCAGGAAGAATGTCAAAATGTTCTTTCTTTGGTCAATCAATTACAGTTGTCTGAACTCAGCGATCGCCAAAAAGGGGAGATTTTATCAGAGTTATTAGTTTCGACTATTCATTTACACTCTCACTGTGACGAAGATTTACAAAATTTAATTTCTGATGAAATAGAAAGTTTAGATTATGATATTTAGAGATTATATTTATAATTCAGTATATTTTAGTGATGGCCGCAGGAGTTTTGAGTTAGGAACGGTTTAGGGTGGGTCTTCATAGCTCACCTTCTTTAGACAGTTGAGATACTATCAATGTGAAATATCAAGTTCGGTTTCAACCAAAAGCAATTAAAGCATTGGAAAAATTACCTACTCAGGAAAGAGTTAAACTTGTAACCAAGATTGAGGCAATGAAGGACAATTTACAAGAAGACGTACAGAAACTAACAAACTTTACACCAGAGTACCGCTTGACAGTAGGTAAGTATCGGGTTTTATTTGAGATAGAAGGGGAAGTTTTGACAATTTATCAGGTTAAACACAGACGAGATGCTTACAATTGATTTAAGGAGTCTAAAATGCTTGAATTACATCCCGAATTTTTAACTAAGAATGGAAAAAAAGAATTTGTTATTCTAACCTATGAGGAGTTTATGGAAATCCAAACAAGGTTAGAAGATTTGGAAGACTTGCAAGATTTAAGGGAAGCAAAAAGTGAACAGATTAATGAGCCATCATTTCCTTTAGAAGAAGTCAAAGAGATGCCTGGCATTAATCATTTTAGCTAAGTTAAATCTCTTATTTATGGAACAAACTTAGTTTAAAAAGCGATCCCTATTTCAATTTCCGAAAGTTACTGTTCTTACATGAATTTAGTAATTGTATGGGAAAGCGATCGCGAATGTCACGACAAGAGATTTAATTTTTATGAAATTGTCAAAGGAATAATCTGATTTAAAGTTTCTCCTAATACTCTTTTTGCTTCCATTAATTCATAAGCATTTTGGAGTCTGAGAAAGTATCCTTCTGAAAGTCCAAAATAACGGGATAAACGCAAATCCAGATCGGCAGTAATGTTAGATTTTCCCTGAATAATGTTTTCAATGACAATTTGGGGCGCACCAATAGCTAAGGCTAAATCTTTGTCTTGTATATTAAGTTCTTCTAAAAATTCGTATTTGAGAATTTCACCCGCATGGGGATTAGTAAGCAATAAAGTATTGTCCATGTCTATTTTCTCCTAATGATAATCAATAATTTCAACTGAATAGGCATTGTCATTTTGCCAAGTAAAACAGAGTCGCCACTGTTTTGTAATACGAATGCTATATTGTCCTTTTCTATCTCCAATAAGAGGTTCTAAGCAATTTCCTGGAGGAATGCGAAGATCTTCTAAAGTAGTTGATGCGTTTAGTTGACGCAATTTACGCAACGCTCTTTCTTGTATCTCTGATGGAAGTTTACGCGAACGATAACCTTGCCATATTTTTTCAGTTTCTTTACAAGAGAACGAAAGAATCATATTTGTTCAACTGATTATTACTGGTGATATTAGTCGTTAACTTAAAAATATAACTAAAGTAATTGTTCATTTATTTGACCTAAATTATGAATTTCTTCCATTAATTGACTAGATCGTTGATTTAAAAAGCGAAAATCCTCTTTTAAAGATTCATATTGGAAAGTATCAGATGCCTTAACCTGAATTGCTTCTTCTAAATTTTTCTGACAAGTTTTAATTTGATCTGTGACATTTTTGACATATTGAGTTGATTGATTATGAATGTTTGTGACCATAGGTCTTAACTCCTTATCGAAAGAAAATTGTGCTTTTTGTATGACATCATTAATTGTAGAAATATATTCATCATAATCAATAAAATACTTGGCTTCTACAACTGGAATATTGATTGTTTTTAGTTTATTGAATGGCGTTATAAATGTATTATGTAGTTTTCCCCAGATGCTGAGAGAGAGATTCACTTTATCTATCTCAACATCTTTCTCATCAAATTGAATTGATGGTTTAAATTCAGGTATATCGAAAGAAATATCAATATTTAATTCTTGCTTGAGTCTTGTTCGTATAATTAAGCAAATTTCGTCTGGTTTTAATTTCTCTTTAGTCGCACGATCTAAACGTCCTTTAACTTCGCCAATGACATCCTCAATTCGTGACGTAACGTTTTCAAGTTTCTTGTCTAATAATTGTTGAATTTGGCGAGAAACATCATTTGCAACGTCCTGAGCTTCTTCTTGATTATCAAATTCAAGTTTTGATCTGTTAGTGATATTTTTTACTTCAGTTAATACTTCTTGCTTGTCGGAAAGCATTTGATCGAAAATTCGTCCAATATCTCCTGTTAAATGTGTTTTTAGGATTTCATCAATTGCTTCTTGCCATAATTTACAGTCGCATTCGATATTACTTGAATCTTCACTAAGTTGATTTATTTCTTGTTCGATTATTGCTTGATTCCCTTCCATTGCTGCGAGGAGAGTAGCAAAATCATTTTTTGTTGATAATAATCGATTATGAGCACTATTTAATGAAGCTTTAAAAACTCTGGGAGAAACATTAGCTAATAGATTATTAATGGCTTGGGTGCGACCTCTATTTGATAAAAAAAGGTGTGATCAGGTTCCTACAGGGAATCCATACTGATCAAGTTTTTCCCAAAATTGACTCCATCTTTTCTTCGTCAACACCAAAGCCCGTAGG
>JANNLO010000130.1:0-5597 GCA_031396835.1 Snowella sp. SOY_38_metabat_116 | reverse complement strand
TTCAGTCTGTTCATCTTGTCTTTGTCAATGGGGTTAAGTCTTCTATTACACTCACGCATAAACAAATTTTGATTTTGCAGTTTCTTGGTTCCTCTTCTCGGCAATATTATTTTTTGTCTTAAATAACCTGCTGAATGCGGGTTTTATTATTTTAGAATAGGCGATTACCTTTTATCCCAAAAATTCCCTCTTCAACAATTTTCTCAAAAAACTTCTAACAAAATGAGAAGGTTTGATTTTTGCGATAACTATCTCAAACATTAACCCAATCATTGATAATAAAAAGATAGTTGCTCAATTGAGGAAACCGTGTGCTGCTAACCAAAGGCGTAGAAGTTGAAATTTATACAGGCACTCCTGATGGAGAAATCGTCGGCTTATCAGACCGCATTGTGCGAGATTTGGACGGATTTGTGCGAGAACCCGATAGTCGCAACGTTGAATATACTACCGCTCCTTACGCTAATTATGAGCGTCTTCTTTGTGCTTTAGTTCGTCCTAGACGAGAATTACGCGCTTATTTAAAAAGTCTTGGCAACTATACATTAGTTCCTGGGAGTTGTTTACCCTTGAGTGGTAGCGATCGCTTTTATCGATCCGATCCTCAAAATCCTTACCACGACTATATTGAGCAAACCTATGGAACCAAAGTTGTTACTGCTAGTGTTCATCTGAATATTGGTATCAGCGACCCCGATCTACTTTTGCAAGCCTGTCGTCTCATTCGAGTAGAAGCTCCTTTATATTTAGCCCTCAGTGCCTCGTCTCCTTTTGTTAACGGTGAAATCACAGGTTCCCACTCCAGTCGTTGGCAAGTTTTTCCTAAAACCCCTGCCCAAGTTCCCCTATTTAGTAGTCATGCCGACTTTATTCAATGGACAGAAACCCAATTAGCCCTGGGAACTATGCAAAATGTCCGTCATCTCTGGTCATCCGTACGACCTAATGGCGATAATCGTCCTTATAATCTCAATCGTTTGGAATTACGAATTTGTGATTTAGTGACTAATCCTCTTTCTTTATTGGCGATTATTGCTTTTTTAGAAGCCCGAATTTCCCAAATGTTGGCTAATCCAGACATCGATCCTCTAAAACAAAGTTGTTTTTCTGCCGAAGAATTAATGGGGATTTGTGATGCCAACGAGTCGGCCGCCGCTCAATTGAGTCTGGATGCCACCCTCCAACACTGGCAGGATGGTCGTAAATTATTGGCGAGAGAATGGATTGAAGAACTTTATCAAGATCTTTATCCTTTCGCTAAAAAAAAGGGATTTAGTTGTTTTCTGTCTCCGCTTAAACAAATTCTGAGTCAAGGAAATTTGGCTCAACAGTGGCTCCAACAAGCCGAACAGGGTTTATCACTGCCAACAATTATTCAGCAAGCAATTCAAACACTCGATCAAGAGGAAAAAATGCTCGAAGATACTTTGTGCCTACCTTTAGCAGCAGCTTAAATTATCAACAGAGCTTGAATAAAAAATACTGCACGAATCAAATGAAAACTAGATTAAGAGTTTATAAAAATTAATCAATCCTTAGTCGTAGCCGATCAATAAGAAATGTTTATGACTTTACCGAATAATGAGTAAAATATCATAAGTTAACCTGAGATTGCTCATAGTTTTAATAGGAAGTAATTATATTTAATGCTCAAAGTTGTTTTAGTTAATCCTCAAATTCCACCTAATACAGGAAATGTTGCCCGAAGTTGCGCTGCTACAGGAACAGAGCTTCATCTCGTCGGCCCCTTGGGGTTTGAACTTAGCGATCGCTATTTAAAGCGGGCTGGTTTAGATTATTGGCCCCACGTCAAACTCCACTATCATCTTACTTTGCAAGCTTTTCAAAACCACCATCAAGAACAGGGCGGAAGATTGATTGGGTTTAGTGTTAGAGGGCAAAAAAAATACACATCCTACCAGTTCCAAGCAGAAGACTGGCTAATTTTTGGCAGTGAATCCGATGGTATACCTCTAGACTTTCAACAACAATGCACGGATTTACTTTATATTCCCATTTTCCATCCCGAAATTAGAAGTCTTAATCTTTCAGTCAGCGTTGGCATTGGCTTATTTGAAGCTTATCGACAATTAGGAGATTTTTAGCCAAAATCTAGTGGAAATCATCGGCGTATATTGTCACTTTTCTTTTAAAAATCAAAAATATCAGAGATAAATTTGCTTTAAAAAAGGCTTAATAGCTCCAGTATTGCCAACATAAATTAAAGTTTCTCAGATAGTTTTCACTATGAATTGACTAATAATCAAGCGAAGAAAATAAAGAAAAGCTCTTTGAAGACTCTCTTTTCTGGGGTTTTATTGCATCTGAATTGCCCAATCAAATCATGATTGTAACGAGTTAAATTCTTTTATTAGTGAAAATTTCCGTAAACATACTGATTTTTATGCAAATATTTTTCAGTATTGATAAGAAATTTATATGGTGTTGTGCGAGTAATCTCGACAAAATTTGATAGATTTCTCTCATCATTGATCCCACTATATTTTCCCTGAAAATCCCTTGACTCAGGTTTTGAGGAATGACCTGCAATTCAGCCAGAAAGAGACTTAGAACGGAAACATTATTAGGGACTTTACGTCAAGTCTTCCAGCTTAGTCCGCACGTTTTGTGTAGATCGCTCAATTTCTAGGCTGAATGGATCGCACTTGTCTAAATCACTAAAGCAAGTTAATCTTGCATAGCAAAGCTAATTTTAAGTATGGGTTTTAATTAGTGGTTCATTTCAATTACTTCTCTTACAAATATTTAGCTACCCTCATTAGCTATTAAGCGTTCTCAACGCTCATTCACACACCAGGAGGTTTTTCTTGAAAGACGTATTTATGCAGAAGGTCACACAAATTCCCTCGTGCTTAACCGACTCGGCAGGCGCATCACTAAGGCTTTTGGTTAAAGTTTCTGAAGCACCACTGACCCAAGATGAGGGATATCGTCGTGTTCGTCGTTCGGCTGCAATGATTGGGCTAGCGATTTCCATGACTGCAATGGGCATAGTGTTATCCAACCAAGCAACGGCAACGACAACAACTGGAAATACCCAACTTAGCCTGGCTGATTTATCGGATAATCTCGAATCTGAGACTAACGTTAATACTGCCTCGAAAGAAAAAACAACCGACAATAATTTAACTCAAACAACATCTACTGCCTTAAAATTGCCAGCTCTGAAATATGAAGTTCAACAGGGTGAGTCTATTAATCAGGTCGGCGCAGAAATTCAAACCCAACCGATTGCGATCTCCACAGCGAATACAATTATAATTTCTCCCCCAAGCGAATTAATCACAGGAAAAATTTCAAAAATTCCTATTACCAGCAGCAAAAATTTGTCCACTGAAGCACAACCTTATCAAACGACTCTCGTTCCTTCTGTTATTGAAAATCCTAGAAATCTTAACTCGCCTCAATCTCAGGAAGAAAAAACCGCTAAGTTGGAACGATATAATCAAGCTTCTTCAAACCAAGTTTCTTCAAATAATGTCGCACGTGTGACCCTGACAAGCCCTGTTCCTGAAAAAGATGCGATCGCCGACATATCGGATGTTAGTCAACCGCTACAAATTATTGAAAATCAATCAACTAATCCATCTATCCTTCGCCAATCATCATCTAACAGACAATTTTCTATCGCAACTGGAACCTTTGATCGTCCTATTCCCATTGCTGTCCCAACTCCTGAAACCCAGGGATTACCATCTGTTGCCAATGTTTCTCTTCCCCAGTTGAAAGCACCTATTCCTCTTTCTTCGCCGCCGACAGTCCTCTCCTTGCCAAGAAAGCCAGAAAATGACGCATTTCCTCAATCTAGTCAAGCGATCGCGGTTACTAAGCTAGAGTCTTTAGGAAACAATTCTGATTCACCCCAAAATGCTGGTGAGACAAAGATTCCCATTGCCATTTCAGTCCCAACACCTGAAACTGCTTCTTTACCCAATATTCCACGACTCCAAGAAAACTTATTAACTCCACCTTTAAAAACACCTTTCTTTAATCAATCTATTCCCTCCAATAATGAGTCTAATAATCAGTTAGCCGTTTATGAAATCAAGCCAGGCGATACGATTGCCAGCATTGCTCAACAACATAATGTTTCAAGTACAGTCGTTATCAAAGCAAATCAACTGAGTAATCCTAACTTGATTAAAGTTCATCAAAACCTGGTTATTCCCCAGCCTAATAATACTAATCCAATCGTTACTTCTCAAGCCTCTAACCTTAATAATTTGGCAACAATCCCTATTCCTGTGACTTTAGCTGCACCGCGAATCTCTATTAAAGCTGTTGAACCGACACAATCTATTTCTATTTCTGTGGACGCCCCCACATCAACTTATGCAACTACAAAACAACTAAAAAATGATGTTGCCCATCTTCAACAGTCTTATGGTAGCGAATCTCGTCCGCTCATAATTCCCGTGGAAAAAGTCGCTCAAATTTCCAATTATCCAGAAACTTTAGAAAATGAAGAAATAAATCCTGAATGGAAAGAAACAACAACCAATAAAGCTTGGCAAAATTCCCCATCACCCAGAACCCAGACTGTCTCTCGCAACCCTCTTCAGCAATTGCAACGACGATACCCGCCTTCCGTTAGACCTTCAGGAGTTTCTCAATCTCAAATTATCGGTTCAGCTCCAATCGATGTAGAAGATTACAATGATAGTTTTCATATTCCCGTCGGACAAGAAGTTAGCCCCGATTTACCGCCGCTTTCAACCCCAGATTTTCCCGATGCACCAACAAACCTGACAGGTGGATACATTTGGCCAGCCAAGGGAGTCCTAAGCTCTGGCTACGGTCGGCGTTGGGGGAGAATGCACAGAGGAATTGATATTGCAGCCCCAATTGGCACTCCCATCGTTGCCGCCGCCCCTGGTCAAGTAGTTGCCGCAGGTTGGAGTTCGGGAGGTTATGGGAATTTAGTTAAAATTCGTCATGTAGATGGTAGTGTTACCTTCTATGCTCACAATAGTCGTATCTTAGTTCGCCAGGGTCAAGAAGTTGCCCAAGGACAACAAATTTCTGAAATGGGAAGTACAGGAAGAAGTACAGGGCCTCATCTTCATTTCGAGGTTCGTCCTAATGGAGAAATTGCCGCCAATCCTATCGCTTATTTACCCAATAGTCGGTCTTGATTTTGGATAAACTCTAATTTTATTGAAGAAATACCATTCACTTTTTTCTGCTTGTTGTTGAATTTTTTGGAGTTTACAAATTTAAAGCAGAAAAATATTGATTTAGTGTTAAGATTAGAAGGGTGAAAAATAACCAGGCTCAGTAGCTCAGTGGTAGAGCAGGGGACTCATAAGCCCAAGGTCGCAAGTTCAACTCTCGCCTGAGCCATTATTTTACTGAAAAAAATCCTTTTAGAGCCTTGCTATGCTTGGCTTTTTTGGTTTGTTACGGTTTGTAAATGTAAGGAAATGTAAGGAAATTTAAGTTTATTTAAGGAAATCTAATGCTGTTTTCTAGTCCATAGTTAGTCCATGCCAAAAAAACCACAAAAAACAAAGCTGGAATTGGTGAATGAATCCCTGGAAAATATTCACCTTAAAATCGAAAATCGAGGAGGCTGG
>JANNLO010000273.1:0-24132 GCA_031396835.1 Snowella sp. SOY_38_metabat_116 | reverse complement strand
CAAGGCTATTTAGTTGTTATTCAAGATGTTAGAGGCAGAGGTACTTCACAAGGAAAATTTCATCTTTTTGAAAACGAAATTGAAGATGGATTAGAAACAATTAATTGGGCAGCCCAATTACCCCAAAGTAATGGAAAAGTAGGAATGTACGGTTTTTCTTATCAAGGGATGACTCAACTTTATGCGGCAGTTCACCAGCCTCCTGCATTAAAAGCAATTTGTCCTGCCATGATTGCCTATGATTTATATCAAGATTGGGCCTATGAAAATGGAGCATTTTGTTTACAAATGAATTTGGGATGGGCTATTCAATTAGCAGCAGAAACTGCCAAATTAAAAGGAGATCAAAATACTTTTCAAAAACTATCTGTAGCCTCTCAAAATTTACCATTATTAGATACTATTCAAGTTAGCCCAAATATCCTTCAAGAACTAGCAGCCGATTCTTTTTATTATGATTGGTTAAATCATTCTGAAAATGATCAATATTGGCAAAAACTATCGCCTCAATATCTATTAAAAAATGTAGATTTACCCATGTTAAATATTGGTGGCTGGTTTGATTCACATTTGCGAGGAAATTTCAAACTTTATCAAGAAATGAAGCATAAAAGTCAATTTCCTCAACATTTAATAATTGGCCCTTGGGGACACTTACCCTGGGGAAGAAAGACTGGAGAAATTGATTATGGAGAATCAGCTAATAGTTTTATTGATGAATATCAAATTGCTTGGTTTGATTATTTTTTAAAAGAAAAAAAATCTCAATTATTAGAAAAAGAACCAATAAAACTCTTTGAAATGGGCAGTAATCAATGGCGTGAATTTGAAACCTTAAAACCTAATCAACAACAATGTTTTTATCTCAGTAGCAATGGTTTAGCTAATATTCAAGAAAATGCTGGAAAATTAGTCTCAAATTTATTATTAAATACACCAGAAATATTAGACACAATTGTTCATGATCCCTGGCGACCAGTTCCTTCTTTGGGAGGTCATGCAGCATCTCCATCGGGATCTTTTGAACGTTCTTATATAGATTCTCGTTTTGATGTTTTAACCTATACTTCTTCAGCTTTAATCGAAGATTTATTTTTAGTAGGAGAAATTAAAATTGAAATTAATATTCAAGTTGATACTCCTAGTTTTGACCTTTCTGCTATTTTGTCAGAAGTGTTTCCTAATAATCATATATATAATTTTTCCCAGGGTTATATTCGAGTTAAATCTGCTAATTCTCAACAACTTATTAACTTTAATTTACAACCAACTTGCATTAAGATATCTCAAGGAAATGCTATCAGATTGAGTTTAAGTGGAGCCTGTTTTCCTGCCTATTCTGTTAATATCGGCACAGAAAAGTTACCCCAAAAAACACATTTAATTGATCATCAAATTATTACGCTGAGTGTTCAATCTGGCGGCACAAAATTATCAAAAATTATCTTACCTTTATTATCTTGAGTAGAGAGTTTATTATTCACAATTAAAATTTAAAAAAGTAATGATTTTAAGTTAAATTTATCTATTTATCTAATCTACCAGTCCAAAATTTTAGCAAAAGGGCAAGAAACACTAATATTAAGAGTATTCCAGCAGGCATAAAATAATGGTGAAAATATAAATACTGCTACAATAATTAACATGGCATATTAGAAAAAACTTATTTATCTTGAATGCAAACTTTTTGAATGTATATATTAAAGCAATTACTTTATTTTTGCTAAGTTCTCTTTAACAAGGAAAATCATCGATTATTAAAGATAAAATAGCAATCTATAAGTTATTATCAATAAACTAAAACTAATCTTCTCAAACTCGCCATAGATTTTATCTTTTGTTCTTAAGCCAAAAATCTTATCATAAAATACAATGACTATCGATAATATCCGCCTACGAACCGAATTCATCAATACTCAAGTTATTACTCGCAATACTGGCAAAAAGCTCGGAGTGGTTAAAGAAGTTTTAGTCGATATTGACCAACGAGAAATTGTCGCCTTTGGGCTGCGAGCTAATCTGCTTTCTTTGTCGGGAATGCCTGATTATATGTATCTCAATAGCATCTGTCAGACTGGCGATGTTGTCTTAGTAGAAGATGAAAACGTCTTTGAAACCGTAGATATTGATGCTTTCACACCATTAATTAATAGTGAAGTTATTACAGAAACAGGAGAACCTCTCGGACGGGTACGGGATTTTCAGTTTAATCTGGAGGATGGCAAGGTTTCATCAATTATTATTGCTTCTCTCGGATTTCCCCAAATTCCTGATCAGTTAATTAGTACCTACGAACTATCCATGGAAGAAGTCATTAGCAGTGGCCCCAATCGTCTGATTGTCTTTGAAGGCGCAGAAGAAAGGCTAACCCAGTTAACGGTGGGAGTGTTGGAACGTCTGGGCATTGGTCGTCCTGCTTGGGAAAAACAGGAAGAAGATATGTATTATCCTCCGACAACTCGACCAGAAAATCAGTTAGGAACTGGAATTCCCATTAGAACGCCAATTCAAGTCCGTCAACCTGTGGTGGAAGAACGTTGGAATGAAGATGATTGGGAAGAATCTCGTCCTGCTCCAATTCCTTTGCGTCGTCAAGCAGAAACTATTCGCTATGAAGAAAATGAGTTGGAGGAAGATAATTGGGGAGAAAGTCAGCGAGAGTTTAAGCCTCGTTATGAAGCCTCTGCCCGTGAGCCTGTTTATGAAGAAAATTATCAAGCGGATGTTTGGGATGATGATGCTGAGCCTTACACTCCGCCGCAAATAAATATTCCTGAGAAAAAGAAGGAAAAAATCACGGAATATTACGAGGAATAAAATTTAATAATTAATTTTAAGGTGAGTATTAAGCTCACTTTTTTATTGCTATTTTCTTGATAAGGCGATCGCAATCAATCAGTTAAGTTAAAGGTTTGGCTGCGATCGCAATCCTTGAAGAATAACTTTAAGTTTAAGTAAATTTGATTTTATTTTGAAATATTGGGAAGACTCAGCGACCAGGAAAACCCACATACCAAAAATAAGTAATCATTGGAATAAGAGTGGCAAACACCAAGAAAACAACAACCCAAAAAGTCGCGCTTTGATCATCGGTTTCCTCGGCACTGGTAAATGTGCTATCTAAATTAATTTCTTGTTCAATCGGCGGGCCTGGATCAGCTTCTCCATTTAATAAAGCAGAAATGCGTTGATCGGCTCCTAATAACGCCTGATTATATTTACTGCCATCTCGTAATGGAATCGCGATCGTTTCAGTAACAATGCTTTTAGAAATATCTTCGGTTAGCAAAGATTTAACACTTTCTCCACTACGAATGGCTGAGCTATTGGTCAAAGTATCTAACACTAAAAGACTCTGATTTGTTTGTTCTTCGGTCGTAGGATACCAAGCCTGAAAAAGTTTATCGGCAAATCCATCAATAGTTTCATCAAAATTCAAACGACGAATGACTACAAATCGTACTTCTTTGTTTGTTTGTTTGGATAATTTTTTGAGGTCATTATTCAGAGTTCCTTCATTCGCACGACTAATTGCTTCCGCCTGATCTAATAAATAGGTGGATGATCCCGTCGTCAGAGTTGGTAAGTCATAAACGCCCGTTGCCCAGGCAGGTGTTGCACCAGAAGCGATCGCAAATATTAGGGATAATAAGGGAATGATCAATACCGACAAAGCGGATTTTTTCCAAAAAGACTGCACTAAAAAGAATTTCATACTTGCGCTCCAAGGTCTGCCGACATTTTCTCAAGTCTCCTTATTTTAACATTCTGTTCCATAAAACCTTTACTAACTTGGAATAACAAAAATTGGATATTGCTGAATCAGGATATGATTTTGTCATCTCTATGATTAGTGACCGCCCCCTAAATCCCCCAATATTGGGGGACTTTCCATTCATTGTTCCCTCCAAAGTTGGGGGGCTAGGGGGGCAAAACATACCTCAAATCAGCAACGCCAAAAATTGCTAGAATTTATCGCAAAATATGAAGATGTTGTAAGGATTTCTTGCTCAAACTAATTCATAGCCGACAACGCGATCGCAGCATTTTGTCCCCCGAAACCAAAACTCAAACAAAGCAGATTATTAATCCGAGCTAGTTGAGAATATTTAACTAAATTTAAAGCAAAATCTGAATGGTTCAGACCAACACAAGGCGGCAAAATTTGATCTTTCAATGCCATAAAACCAAAAGCCATAGCCAACGCGCCCGAAGCTCCCAAAGTGTGACCCGTTGCTCCTTTAGTAGAAGTGACGGCTACTGTTTCGCTAAAAATAGACCCGATTAAAGATGCTTCTCTGCGATCGTTTAAAGAAGTTCCCGTGCCGTGAGCGTGGATCAACTGAATGTCATCAGGGATTAAATCGCTCCGTTCCAGACATTTTTTAATAGCAAGACTCGCGCTGTGATTATTTTCGGCAGGTGCGCTGACATGACTCGCATCACAAGTAAAACCCCAACCTTTGATGATTCCGTAAATTTTAGCTCCCCGTTGCTGAGCCAATTCTACTGACTCTAAAATAAAAACAGCACCACCTTCTCCAACTACTAATCCCTCTCGCTGATGATCAAAGGGATAACAACCCGTTTTTGCCAAGGCACCCATTTGTTGAAATCCTGCCAAAGTTAAAGGAGTAATCGGCACTTCCACTGCGCCCGCAAGCACCCGTTGACAACGTCCTTGTTGAATCAATTCGCATCCTTGACTGATGGCCAAAATTCCCGTTGCACAGGCCGCCATTGGAGCTAAAACAATTTCTGAACTGCCAATTTGACGAGCGGTTAAAATCGCAGCTTGATGAGGAAGGGTTTCGAGCCAATTGATTGTAAATTCACAGGAATGACTGGCAAATTGTTCCCACAAACCTTGACAACCTCGGCTAGAGCCAATAACAACTCCAGAATTTTCAAGCGGAGAAACTAATTGAGCATCATCCAGAGCATCCTGAATTATTACTTTAACAATCTCATCCAGCGTCCAAGGTTGACTGCCAATCATCGCCAAAGGAACAAGCGGAAAAGAGAGAAAGGGTTGTTTGAATTGAATGCCCGATTTACCTTGGATTAACTGTTGCCAACTTTCTGTTAAATTACCTAAAGCTGACTGTAAACCAATTCCTGTAATCGCAATCTTCAAGATTAGTTTCTAATGGTAAATGTCTTGTTTTTCGAGAATATCAAACTTGTAATAATGCCCAAGATATTTAACTCGCTAAATAAGGGTTTTAATCGACTTCTTCAAATAACAATTCTTCTAGAATCATTTGCATTCTTTCATCTTCAGGAGAAACTAATTCGATTTTTCCATTATCATTAGATTTTGCCAAAAAGAGCAATGGTGCTAGGGGCGTATAAATTGAATAACGTTGTTCTTGGTGATAGAAACTAACGAGAAATTGTAATTCCTCAGGCTCTAAAGGTTCATCCTCATTTTCTAACTCTAAGGTCAGAATATCATCATCTTCAATAGGAGGTAATTCCCCACTAACGGTCAAACTATAAGCAGTATATTTAAGGGCAAGATTAAGTTCTGCCAAAACAGCTTTAGCATCGGGAAAAATTTGTTCGATTTCGTCTTCGTCTTCTAATAAAATGGCATCGGCAAATTCATCGTCGTCATCTTCTGAATCTTCTTCCCAAGCAATAATAACAATGGGAATATCTATTGGCATTAACAATAAATAATTAAGATCATCAACTTCAATGGAATTTTCAACATAGCAATCTAACGTGCGCCCCTTTTCATCAAAAAGCGATACGCTATCAGCTTCGTCTGGTTCGTTTTCTGGGCTGAATAAATAAGAAGACATAAAACTTATGGATACTGTGAGACTTAGAATATCATACTTGTTGATCCTGTCTTTTCTTTTTTCTAGATTTTAGGGTTTAACCAAGGTACGTTTTCTAGGGATTTAAAGCCTTTTACATCCGTAAGATCGTATTTTAGCGGGGTTAAGGTAATATAACTGGACTGAATGGCTTGAACATCGGTGGGAATGAGTGCAGGCAGATGAATGTGTTCTGGTTGTTCGATATCTTTGACAATTTCTCCCGCTAACCAGTAATAACTTTTTCCTCTGGGATCAATGCGTTTTTCAAAGGTTTCTTCGTATCGGCGTAAACCTTGACGAGTTAACATCACTCCTTTAATTTCATTTTGAGGAACGGCAGGAATATTGACACTTAGTAAAGTTGCTTGGGGTAAGGGATTGGAGTATAAATGGGTGAGTAAAGTCTGGGCAAAATCGGCAGCAGGTTGAAAATTTTCAGAAGAAAAACTGGCTAAACTCAAAGCAATACTGGGAATTCCTTCGATTAAACCTTCCATTGCCGCAGAAACCGTTCCTGAATAGAGAACATCTGTTCCCAAATTCGCACCGTGATTAATGCCTGAGAGAACGAAATCAGGAGGTTCGGATAAAACCGCAGAAAGAGCAAATTTCACGCAATCGGCAGGAGTTCCTGAACAAGACCAGGCAACAACTTGGGGATGAAAAAAACCTTCCACAATGTCGGCTCGGATGGGACGGTGTAGAGTTAATCCATGACCAGTGGCGGACATTTCGCGATCAGGACAAACCACTGTAACTTGATGTCCTGCGGCGGCAAGAGTATTCGCTAAAGTTTTTACACCGAGGGCAAAAATACCATCATCGTTACTAACAAGAAGTTTTAGGGGAGGAATTTGGGTCATAACTATTTTGCTGAATTGCGGGAGTTCGATACACTAAGTATCAGTAACGAGTCTATTTATTATTTACTTTACTTGCTAAAAATTGCCAATTTTATGACTACTCAGTTAGAGACAGATTTACAAACTCTACAACAACAAGCCCTAGACGCGATCGCAGTAACAACAGATTTAGAAGCTTTGGAACAACTACGCATTAATTATTTGGGTAAAAAAGGGCAATTATCCCTCATTCTACGGGCAATGGGTAAGTTGAGCGCGGAAGAAAGACCCCGTATCGGTGCGATCGCCAATGAGGTTAAGGATGCTGTCCAAAATCAATTAGACCAACAGCGACAAGCCTTACAAAGTGCCGAAATTCAAGCTAAACTAGCCGCCGAAACCCTCGATGTCACCATGCCAGGCGTTTATCGTCCCCTGGGTCGTATTCATCCCCTTAACAGCACGGTTGATAAGGTTTTAGAGATTTTTGTCGGTTTGGGCTACATCGTCGCCACTGGCCCGCAAGTCGAAACCGATTATTACAATTTTGAAGCTCTGAATATTCCCGCCGATCATCCCGCCCGCGATATGCAGGATACTTTCTTTCTCACCGATGGACGTTTACTTAGAACCCATACTTCTCCTGTGCAAATCCGTTATATGGAGAATCATGAACCTCCTATTCGTATTGTGGCTCCTGGACGAGTTTATCGTCGAGATACGGTAGATGCGACCCATTCTGCGGTTTTTCATCAGGTCGAATTGTTGGCGATCGACCAGGGTTTAACTTTTACCGATTTGAAAGGCACAATTAAAGAATTTGTGAAACAGATGTTTGGGGAAGATTTACCCGTGCGTTTTCGAGCCAGTTATTTTCCTTTTACCGAACCGTCTGCCGAGGTGGATGTGCAATGGAAAGGGAAATGGTTAGAGGTGATGGGTTGCGGTATGGTTGACCCAAATGTGATGAAATCTGTGGGTTATGATCCCGAAGTTTATACAGGTTTTGCCGCAGGTTTTGGGGTTGAACGCTTTGCGATGGTGTTACATCAAATTGATGATATTCGTCGGCTTTATACAAGTGATCTACGTTTTTTACGTCAGTTCTAGTTAAAGAAAATGGCGATTACACTATTTTAGATTGTTCGGTATATTAAAATCTTAGTTACAACAGATTAAGAAATTTCACTAATGATTACTTTAACCGAGGTTCTGGAAGTAGTTGAACAATTAACGGACGAGGATCAAGAAACATTGCTTTGTATTGTGCGTGATCGTCAAATTCAAAAAAGACGAGATGAAATGAAACTGCCAAAAATGCCCAAGAATCACTAGCGGCATATCGGGCGGGTTTGTTGCCTTTCTACACTGCAAAAGAGGCGATCTCGGAATTACAAGCCATTCTTAAAACTTAGAAATGAATAATAAGAAAAATTATTATTTCTCCCAAGTTCGGGTGTGTTTTACGTCGCTATGTTTGTCGTTATCCTGAACTTAAAAAACGTATTTGCGACCTCATTAGAAACTCATCCTCTTAAAGGAAAATTAGAGGATTTACAGGGCTGTTCCTGTGGTTGCAATAAGCATTGTACTTCACGGCAAGATCCTTATATGGCAGTCCTTGGCGGGAGTTCAGAGATTTTAAACGGTTCTCTAAATTGCGTGATTGGAATTAGGATCGTTCCGATAAAAGTCTTCTTGCTTGCCTGAGTATTTATACTTGTTGAAAAAATGGGAGGCTTCCCCTACCGAAAAACCATAAGCTTTAAAATGTAAAAATATTGAAAATTTCTCCAAAGTCTTGATATGATACGAATGAGTGCCTAAAAAATATTAATTTTATTAAAAATCGTGATGGAAAAGAAGAAAATAATTGCAATTATTACAGGCGCAATTTCTGTTTTACTCGCTCTCGCCTATCTGATTTTGGTGCAAATTTTAGATTTTCGAGGAGAAATGTTGCCTGCTCCTATTGACGAAATGAGTTATTATTTCAATATTACGTATTTGAGTTAACTTAATTTAGCAAATCGCAAAAGGGAAAAACATCATGATTCCTTTGCAACTTATTCTTAAAAACTTTCTTAGTTATCGAGAAACAACTCTAGATTTTCGGGGATTGCATACTGCTTGTATTTGTGGTGCAAATGGTTCTGGAAAATCATCTCTTCTGGAAAGTATTACCTGGGCAATTTGGGGCGAAAGCCGTGCTGCAAGTGAAGATGATGTTCTGCATACGGGGACAGATTATGTGCGAGTTGATTTTCAATTTATTAGTAATCAACAAATTTATAAGGTTATTCGCAGTCGTCATCGGGGAAAAAGTAGCGTCTTAGAATTTCAAATTGAAAGTAATGGAAACTTTCGTTCTCTGACAGCAAAAGGGTTAAGAGCAACTCAAGAACAAATCATTGATGCGATTAAATTAGATTACGATACTTTCACTAATTCGGCCTATCTTCGTCAAGGTCGGGCTGATGAATTTATGTTATACGGCCCCAGCAAACGCAAACAAGTTTTAGCTGATTTATTAAAACTAGATCGTTATGAAATTCTGGCAGAACAAGCGAAAGAAATAGCTAGAAATCATAAGACACAAGTTGATATTCTAGATGCAAAAATAGAGACTGAAAAGCAACAACTTAGTCAGCAAAATGAAGTTGAAATAAATCGTATTAATCTGCATCAAGACATTCAACAAATTCAACAATTACAAGCACAAGAACAATCGCAATTACAACAATTAAAAGTCACTGAAAATCAACGTCTGACTTGGCAACAACAATTAACTTGGCAACAAACTCAAGCTCAGAATTTAAATCAAGAAATTCAACGTTTTGAGCAAGAAAAAAAAGGGTTAGAAGATCAATTAATTCATCTTCAACAATTACTAGATCAAGAATCGGAAATTAAGGGAAATTATCAAGCTTTAATTAATTTACAAAAAGAAGAAGAATCATTATCTAATAAATTTCAATTATTTCAAGAAGCTCAACAACAAAAACAAACTCTTGAACAACAGTTAATTCAAAAAAATAATGAATTGAGTTTAAAAATAAAACAAGTCCAAGTACAATTAGAAAATATTGATAATCAAGAGCAAGAACTACAAGTTGTTCTGAATCGTTCAGCCGAAATTCAAGCGGGCATAGAAAAACTTAAACAACATCGTCAGCGTTTGACAAAATTGGATAACTTACAACATCAAGTTTCTCCTTTACAGCAAAGACGTTGCACGATTCAAATCGAAATTGAACGGGCTGAATCTCAACTTTTAGCTAAGTTAGAACAACGGAAAATATTAGTCACTGAATTAACAGAAAAGATTAAAGAAATTCCCCAAATTCGTCGAGCTTTTCAAGATACAGATACTCAAATTAAAGAATTAGATAAAAAGAAAGTTTATCAAAAACGAGTTGAGGAAAAAGGACAGGAACGGCGACATTTTCAAGAAAGATTACAGGAACATCAACGCATTTATGAAGAGCAAGTTATTGAGTTAGACGAAAAATTAAAATTATTAGATATACCTGATGCTATTTGTCCGCTTTGTGAACAGGAATTAAGTGAGCAGCACCATCATCAAGTTATTAGTAAAACTCAAGCTCAACAACAAGAAATTCGGGATCAAATTTGGGTTTTAAAGGAACAAATGGCAGTTTCGGGACGGGAATTACAAATTTTACGGGGAGAATATGCAGAAGTTACTAACGGATTAAAAATTTATGATGCCCTACAACAGCAATTTGGACAGTATGAATCTGAATTAGAAAAGAGTGGAGAAATGCACGAAAATTTGCAACTATTACAATTAGAAATTAAACAAATTGAACTAGCTCTTAATCAAAAAAAATATGCTGAAGATTTGCATTTAGAGTTAGCAACTCTCATTGAAGATTTAGATAGTTTGGAATACGATGATCAGTCTCACGCATTAGCTAGGGCAGAGGTGGAAAAATGGCGTTGGGCGGAAATAAAACAGGTAAAATTAGAAGAAGCTAATCGTCGTCAAGCTAATATTAATCAGGAAAAACCTCAATTAATAGCACAAATTACTCAATTAAAACAGGAAAGTCAACAGTTGCGTCAAAGTTCTGAATTGCAACAGAAAATTATCCAAATTGATCGCCAAATTGAAGATATAGATTATAGGCGATCGCACCATCAAGAAATTTTACAAACCCTCAGACAAAACCAAATTTGGCAACTCCGCTATCAGGAATTAAACCATGCCGAAGAACAATTTTTTCCGTTACAAACTCGGTTAAACCAGTTAGTTAATAACATTACAGAAAGATATACAGAAAAACTAAAAATGCAAGCCGATCTCAGCAAATTAAACCAGCAGATCCAACAATTTGTTAATCATCAAACTGAAATTGAATCTTTAGAAAAAAGCATTCAAAATCGTCGTCAAAACTTGGATAATTTACTCTCGAAAAAAGGTGGTTTAGAGCAATTAACAAGACAATTAGAAATGCTCAAAGAGCAAAATCAAGAAACAATTCAGCAGTTACAAGAAGCTAAAAAACAACATCGAATCCATAAAGAATTAACTCAAGCCTTTGGTAAAAATGGCATTCAAGCCTTAATGATTGAGAATATTTTACCTCAGTTGGAAGCAGAAACAAATCAGATTTTAGCGCGCTTAACAGGTAATCAATTACATATACAATTTGTTACTCAAAAAGCAAGTAAAGGAACGTCTAAACGCAACACTAAATTAATTGATACTTTAGATATTTTGATTGCTGATGCCCAGGCAACTCGTCCCTATGAAACCTATTCGGGTGGAGAAGCTTTTCGGATTAATTTTTCTATTCGTTTAGCCCTAGCAAAATTACTCGCACAACGGGCAGGAACAGCTTTGCAATTGTTAATTATAGATGAAGGTTTTGGTACTCAAGATGCTGATGGATGTGAACGTTTAGTGGCAGCAATTAATGCGATCTCTTCAGATTTTGCTTGCATTTTAACCGTAACTCATATGCCCCAATTTAAAGAATCTTTTCAGCAACGAATTGAAGTATATAAATCAAATCAAGGATCAACAGTCAGAATTTCAGGGTAAGTTAATCAGTTTTCAAATTCAGTATTTTTACGGTTGACCTTAATTTTATCATGGCAATAAAATTAACTGTAGATAGTTTTGAAATTTTATAATACCAGTTAATTTAGGTTAATTTAATTATGAATCAGTGGATAAATTTTCAGCAGACTCTTCCTCAAAGATTAACTTTAGAAACATTAGATCGAGAACAAACAAGAGCTAAAGATTTTGGGCGTGAAGGTTCATCAATTGTTCGGGGTGTTGCTGGCTCAGGAAAATCTCTAGTTTTAAGAAATAGAATCGAGACTCTGATTGACAATTACGATAAGATTTTAGTTTTAAGTTTCAACCGATTTATGAAAGGATGGATTGATTCAAAACTCGCTGAAAAAGAATTAGATAAAAAAGTAGATTGTTATACATTTCATAGCTGGGCATATCGTTTTCTTGGTTATGATTATAAGTGGGATCAAGAAGTATCAGAACGACAAAAAGTGATTGCATTAGCTGATAAATCTAAAGTCAAATATCAAGCAATTTTAGTAGATGAAGCTCAAGATTTTTATGATGAATGGTTTCGATGTCTTTTGAATGTCGTATCATTAGAAACAAATTCTTTATTCTTTGTTTATGACAACACTCAATCAGTTTATGGACAACCCCATCGTCGTAAATCTAGTTGGACATGGAAGGAATTAGGGATTGAAATTCCAGGTGGTCGTTCTCAAATTTTTGATCTGAATTATCGTAACGCACCAGAAATTCTAGATGTAGCCTGGAATTTTATTAAACCAGCTTTATTAAGTGCGGATATGAAAGTGGAAAAAAGAGAAAGAGATGAGTCTGGAAGAATTAAAAATACTCCTGGCATTGGTAGTATTATTGAACCCAGAAAGAAAACATCAAGAAGCTCTAATATTAAGCCTTTGTTAGTTCAATTAAGTTATGAAGATCTGCCTAAACAAGTTGCTCAGCAAGTTAAAATTGCATTACAATCTTTTCCAGAATCTTCAATAGGAATACTTACTCGTCCTCAAGAAGGGAAGTTAAGGCAAGAGATTAGCAAGGAACTAAGTCAACTTGAAATTGGACACCACGCACCCAAATCTTCTACCGAAAGAAACATTAATGTTGTGGACAGACCCTTTGTAATTGTTGATTCTTGGAATGCACTAAAAGGAGTTGAATTTGATGCTGTGATCATAGCTGGAATTGATAAGATCGTCGAAAATATTGACAATAAAGATCTAGATTTTCAAGAAAAAGCAGGTCTTTACACTGCAATGACAAGAGCAAGGGATCACCTAATTATGCTCTATGAAAATAAGAATTTAATGGTTGAGCTTCTTGAACATTCTTTAACTTCTGCTTCTGAATTAGATAGTGACAACTAACTTTTTAAATCAGTGCGGCAGACTACTAGAAATGTTGGGCAATTGATTACTAACTCGTCGTAATACCCCATTAATAAATCGATGTCCTTCGTCATCAGAGTAACGTTTAGCAAGTTCGATCGCTTCGTTGATAGCAACTTTTTGGGGAACTTCAAGGAACATTATTTCCGCCAAAGCTAACCGCAAAATATCCTGATCAATTTTCGGTAAACGGTTTAATTGCCAATCAACAAGTGCTTGTTCAAGTTGCTGATCAATCTCTTGACGACGACGATGAACGGCTCCGATTAATTCCAAAGTATATTCACGGACTTCATATTGGCTGGCTAATTGAATGGTTTCGGGTAATTCAATCGCGATCGCCATTCGATTAATCGCTGTTTGGGTCAGTTCTATGGCTTCTTTAATCATTGCCTTAGCACCATCCACAGAAGTTGCGCGAATTTCACTACTCAAAAGTCGTTCATTACTACGATTAACTTCGGCTGAAGCTGTTTCAAGAATGTCATGGATTTCAGTGGTTAAAGTGCGAATTGCCGCCAAAACCAAAGAATTGGCATTTTCTTTATCTAATTTTTCGGGATTGTTTTTAATTTGACTCAAACTCAGCAGAGCCAATTCACGGGCAATACGTCGGGGTTGTTGACGAGGAGACATAAACAAAAAACGGGGCTTAATCCCCAAAGTTAAGAAAAAAATTTAAACTATTAGCTTACAATAAATCATCGAAACTCATCATACAGCTCACCAAAAGTCTGATCTCAAAACTTGATTACAAGATAAAATATTACTGAATTTAAAGATCAATAATTTACTTAAAATCAAAGTGATTAACGCCGAGAAAGCTTACTCGTAGAAATAACACTCCGTAATCCTAATACTCCAGCTGTAGCATAACCAATTGATAACATTAGGCTATTTAAACCAGTTCGTAATCCTTGCTTGATTGCTTGAGTTGTTGCGTCATTTTCTGCTTTGTCTTGACGCTCTTGCAATTGGGTTTCTAGTTGTTTTTTAATCTCAGCAATTTTGGCTTTGTAAGCGGCTGGATCTTTAGATAAATCTCGTAGCCCTTGTAATTGAGCTTTTTCATTAGCAAGAGATTCTAGTTGTTGAGCTGTCAAGACATTACCTTGAAATGTCCCATTTTCAATCGCTTTAGAACGTTCTTCAACCTGTTTATTTAAAACTTCAGGATTTTGAGAAAGACTATTAATCTGTCTGAGAAAACCCTGAATTTGTTCTTTGCCCTGGCTAGCACCCCTTTCAATTTGAGCTAAAGCCGCAGTTTTCGCCTGATTCAAATTATTAAGATGAAGAGGCACAATTAGCAAAAACATTAACCCCAAAAGAGCCGCTAAAATGAAAGTTGGCAGACGCAAATCAAAACGAGAAGCTTGAGTGTTGGGAGTATCACCATAAATCGTCGCATCAATCCAATAACCGACAAGAATTAGACCGATTCCTACCATTGGGACGATGCCCCGATCAACTAAATTGGTCACTAATCCTAATTGCCATTGGGGATCTTTTAAATTAAGTGGAATCAATAGAGTGAGATAATCCAGCAACGAGGACAATATAAAAATTACCCCAAAGAGTTTTAGGCAAAGTGCAGTTAAAGTTGAGTTATTCATTAATTTTTTAGGTTATTTATTTATCTAAATAGTTACTACGGAAGGACTTTTTTTGATTAAAAAATAGGCTAGTCAATATTTTAAGTCAGACGATAAGTCAACTATCTACTATAAATGATCGTTGCACCAATTCAATCAGATTTTCGGATTTTTTCTAAGTTGCATTTTACTTTAAAAATACTTTTATTAAGAAGAAGCCATCACCGATTGAAGTTTAGCAAAAATCATTCGTCCTGCCGATGTTTGCAAAGCAGAAGTAACGATCACCCTCACCTCTGAACCCAAAAAATCTCGGCCTTCTTCTACCACGACCATCGTACCGTCTTCTAAATAACCAATTCCCTGAGCAGGTTCTTTGCCCTGTTTGAGGATTTTGAGGTCTAGAGGATCACCAGGCAAATAAACTGGACGCAATGCCTGAGCTAGATCATTCACATTTAGAATAACGACTTTTTGAAGATTAGCAACTTTGCTGAGATTGTAATCATTAGTAAGTAGCATTCCGTTAATTTCTTGGGAAAGACGGATTAATTTGGCATCTACAGAATTAATATCATCATAATCGGCGGAATGAATCACAATACATTCAGGAAAAGCTTCTTGCATCCGTCCTAAAATATCTAATCCTCGTCGTCCTCGTACCCGTTTTTGATCGTTGCCAGTGTCGGCTAATTGTTGTAATTCAGCTAACACAAATTGAGGAATTAAGATTTGTCCTTCAATAAAACCTGTTTGTAATAATTGCTCAATGCGGCCATCAATAATGCAGCTTGTATCCAAAACTTTGGGTGCGATTGGTTGAAGCGTTCCTTCGGCCACCAACATGGTTTCAATGCTATTGGGATTAATTAATCTCAAAAATGTGCGCCCATGAGTGTCAGCTAGACTAATTCCCAAAAAAGACGAGATAACACTCCCAAAAATCGCTATTGTTGGTTTAATAAAAGAAAATTCACCAGGAATGGGTAACAGAAAAATGGGAGCAAGCATTAAGTTAGCAATCAATAACCCAATCACTAGACCGACAGCACGGGTAAGAATCGTTTCAATGGGAGTTTGACGAATGCGATTTTCTAAACGGCGATAGGTTGTTTGAGCGACTAAACCCAAGGCTAAGCCAATAATGGAGGCAAATCCTGCTGCTAACCAACGTAAAGCCTCAATATTGGAAATTTGCGCTCTAACATTATCAGGTAGCAAGTCAACACTATCAAAGCCGATTCCTGCGATCGCAAAGACGAATAAAAGAACAATAATGGTATCTAACATAATTTCTATCCTAACCAATAATCGGAAAAGTCTGGTTTAAAAAAAGTTGCAAATCGCGTTCCTGTTATTCTTACAAAATCAATTCAAGCAAGATTTCGAGTTTTTTAGAATAACCTTTTGCTACATAAAACTGATACAAAGCGAAATATTAAGTCACATTGAGGTTTACTTCTTGATTCAACCAGAACCGTCGGCGGCACTCTGTCCATAAGCTAACACGGTATAATAGCTCACCGCCTGATTCGCTAAAACTCTGGCCGCATTTAAGTTTCTATCAATTTCTAAGCCACATTCACAAAGGGAAACCGACTCTGATAAGGATAATTCACTTTTAATTGCGCCACAGCTGGAACAAGTCTTAAAACTCGGAAACCATCGGTCAACTGTTGTCGAAGTTGTGCTAATTTTTGAGCGATCTTTTTATAGGGTTTCAAGTTAGGAAATACTTCACCATTACCCAAAGTCGCTAAAGTTTTAATTCCTAAATCTACTCCGACTATCGATGATTTTTTTGAAGTAATGGGTCTCTCTTATTCATAAGTAAAAGAAATAAACCAATCTTCACCAACTTTTGTTAATGTGACTTTTTTAACTTGACATTTGGGCAAAGATTCGCAGGTAGATACAAATCCAATAAAGGGTAACTTGGTTCTCGTTGACCCTAAATTTATCTATTTTCCACAATTATCGAGAGTAAAACTATCATTAATTCCTTTCTTTTTAAACTTAGGATAACCTGTTCCTTTAATTTAAAAAAAGGTTTAAAGGCATTATCTAAATCTTGAAAAGCAGATTGATAGACTCTCTTATGATAATTGAGATTGCCAAGAATAATCAGGTTTGACATAATTTGTGTAGAACTTTTTTAGCTTATTAGCTGTTGGTTTAAGTCCTTCTTTATAGGTTTCAATCCAAGCTTTTAATGCCCAATTAAAAATCCAATGTCCATAAACTGTGTGTCTAGAAATCAAAGTTTTTTGTTGGTTATTAAGTTTTAACTTAGTTTTAAAACCTAGCAGCATTGAACTAATAAAATAATAAATTTTCGTTGAATCATAACATTTGGAGACAGTTTTTAGTTTCGGATTCTCTTTTGAGCGTAAAGTTCTACTTTGTACCACAAATCAAAGACTAAAGGAATGCTCTATGGTAAATTCTAGACTAAATTTTTCTTTTCTTGGTTCACAACTCGAGTAAATCATTTATGTCTGTATTGAAAATAAAATTCTATTTTACGAGCGTTCCTCATGATATTAAACAGACAAAAACATCAGTCAGTGGTATCATCTATGTTCATAAAGAAAGCTAACTGAACAAATAGGGCAATTAACATGGCGCAGTCACCTGTTTCTCCGGTGGTGTTAGTTATTCTAGACGGTTGGGGTTATCGTCAAAATGAACGAGCTAACGCGATCGCCTTGGCTAATACTCCAATCATGGATAGTTTAATGGCAACTTATCCGTTCACCTTGATTAATACCTCTGGAAAGGATGTTGGCCTTCCCAAAGGACAAATGGGAAATTCAGAAGTTGGCCACCTTAATTTAGGAGCTGGTCGAATTGTTCCCCAAGAATTAGTGAGAATTTCGGATGCGGTTGAAGATCAAAGCCTATTTGAAAATTCCGTATTAGTCAATATTTGCAATGAAATTTGTCAACGCCAGAGTAAACTCCATTTGATCGGTCTTTGTTCTGAAGGTGGGGTACATTCCCATTTAGATCATTTGTTGGGTTTGTTAGATCTCGCTCAATTAAAAGGCGTGAGTAATGTTTGTGTTCATGCCATAACCGATGGTCGAGATACCCACACCACCGAAGGCATTAGCGCGTTGACTAAAATCCAAAATCATCTAGATAAAATTGGAATTGGTCGCATTTCTACCTTGAGTGGACGCTATTTTGCAATGGATCGCGATCGCCGTTGGGACAGGATTAAAAAAGCTTATGACATAATCACCACCGAAGGCGTGGGAGATGGAAGAAATGCGATCCAAGTTTTAAAAGATTATTATGCCCAGGATGTCACCGATGAATTTATTCCCCCAACCCGAATCACAACAGGTGCAATTGAACCCGAAGACGGTGTAATTTTCTTTAATTTCCGTCCTGATCGATCGCGACAAATGTGTTATGCCTTGTTGAATCGCAATTTTGATGGTTTTGAACGAGAAAAAATAGAGCCGCTTAGCTTTGCAACTTTTACCCAATATGATCCCCATTTGCCTGTTAAAGTGGCCTTTGAACCCCAAAATCTCAACAATATTCTCGGAGAAGTAATTGCTAGAGAGGGAATCAAACAATTTCGCACGGCTGAAACTGAAAAATATCCCCACGTCACCTATTTTTTCAATGGTGGCTTAGAAAATCCTTTTGAAGGCGAAGATCGAGAAATGGTTCAAAGCCCGATGGTTGCCACCTATGATAAGTCTCCTGCAATGTCTGCGGCCAAGGTGACAGATGTTGCTTGCACTGCCATTGAAAAAGGAATTTATGGACTGGTGGTGATTAACTACGCCAATCCTGATATGGTCGGCCACACAGGAAATCTAGAAGCCGCGATTATCGGTGTTCAAACGGTAGATCATTGTTTAGGTCAATTGTTGACGAGTATCAGCAAAATGGGCGGGACTGCGATTATCACAGCAGATCATGGCAACGCCGAATATATGAGCGATGAAGGAGGTAATCCTTGGACGGCTCACACAACAAATCCTGTTCCTTTGATTTTAGTGGAAGGCGAAGGAATAAGAATCATGGGCCATGGAGGGGATGTTAAACTACACAAAGGCGGAAAATTAGCAGATATTGCTCCAACAATTCTGGATATTTTGCAATTACCCAAGCCAGTGGAAATGACTGGTGAATCTTTAATTGAGACTCTTGTTGTGGAAACTAAAGTGGCTCGTACTCCTGTTCGTATTTCTTGTTAAATTTAATCAAAATCTAATCATCTTGTCGTTTTCTGAAGAAAATTAATCTTATGGCCCTTGTCGATGTGATTCGTATTATTTGGACTGTCTCTGCTGCTTTATTAATTATACTCGTCTTACTTCATAGTCCTAAAGGTGATGGATTAGGCGGTATTGGTGGGCAATCTCAATTATTTACCAGTGCTAAAAGTGCCGAAAAAACTCTCAATCAAATTACCTGGACTTTGAGTAGTATTTTTATGAGTCTAACGGTGGTGCTTAGTGCTGGCTGGTTAGCTAAATAAAAACGTGAAAAAATTTTATTTAAGGCTGGTCTTGATTTCCAGTCTATTTTTTGTTCTTTTTAAATCCTTATCGGTCACGGCTGAAAATGCGGAATCTCTTCCACCGCTTCAAGTTCATCCCTTACCCGTTACCTTAAAAAAGCTTTCTTCTCAAGCAAAAATAGGCGATTATTTTGAGCAAATTAAACCCACGCCTTTGGGATATTTGATTTGGTCTGAGTTTCCTATTAAAGTTTATCTAGATCGTCCCTCTAATTTTGCGGATTTATCTGCTAGTTCTCAACGTTTTCAACAATGGACAGAGTCCGTCTTGCAGGCGATCGCGGAATGGAATATTTATTTGCCATTAACAGAAACTCAAGATCCTCAAGAAGCCGATATTCTGATTCAACGCACAGAACCACCTCTAGGAAAAAATCTTGACCCAGCAACAGGACAGAGCCAACTTCCCCGCGCCCGAACTGCCCAAACTCGTTATCAATTTTATTTGAGAGAAGTTGAGCCGATTATTATAAAAAATCGCATGACCATTCAAATTAAACCTGGCCTCAGTCAAACCGCTACTCTAGCCGCTATTCGTCATGAACTTGGCCATGCGCTAGGAATTTGGGGTCATAGTCCCGTCGAAAATGATGTCATGTATTATTCACAAACAAAAAAATCGTCCCCTATTTCTATAAGGGACATTAATACGCTCATTAAAATTTATGAACAATCAACACGATTAGGTTGGCTGATACCTAAAAATTAAGCTTTTTCAGAATTAGCTGCTTGTTTCTTAGCAAACTCTTTCTGAAAACGCGAACCAAACCCTAAAGCTGCCAAGGAACCCAAAATGGTGAAAGGTTCAGGAACAGGAGTAGGAGCAAGAGGATTGTTAGGACCAGGGAAACTTGGATTAACCTCACCAGTAGGAACATCTGCGGCTGTCACGGTAAAAGTTTGGTAACGAATATTACCAGGAATTAAGGATACATTGGCTAAAGCAGTAAAAGTAGCAGAAGTAGGAGTTATACCACTGGCGGCAAAACCAAAATTACTAGGCAAAACACCTGACACATTATCTGTTACAGGAGAGGTTGCTAAGCCTGCTACCCCAGTGAATCCCTCGAGAATCAACTGCTGACCAGCTGCAATACTGTCTCCGGGCCCTTGAGTTACAAATTCAAAGTTGTAATTATTCAAACCACCACCAGCAGCAGCCACATTCAAAAAATTGAATTGATAGGCTTGAGCTTCTGTGCTTAAAGCCATTACACCTAAGCCTGTTAGAGCTAATCCTAGAGAAAAATTTTTGAAATTCATTGTTAAGTTTAACTCCTCATCATCAATAAAGATGAATTAAATAGATTAAGTAAAAAAGTAAAATTCGAGAGAATTCTATTAGGTATCATAATCGAAAGACCTTTATTTTGCAATAAAAGTTTCATGTTTATGATTGAAGAAAATTCAGAAAATATTAAGCAAAAATATAAACTAGTTGAATAGTGTTTTGTTGAGCTATTACAAATTTTTTAAACGCTTATCTTGCCCAGCGACTCATGCGCCAAATACCGATAAACCAAACTCCTGAGACCAATGCACCCAAATTCCATTTTACGGAACGTTTAAGTAATGCTAATTCTTGAGCAGATCGAGTTGTTTTTGCTTGCGTTTTTAAGCGTTCTTCGGCACCCGACATAAAAGTAAAAAGGTCTTTTTTAATAGTTTCTACCGATTCTCCTGGTTTGGGTGTAATTGCAATTCCGCCTTTTTGTAAGGTAGTTAAAACTTGTTGGAGTTGTTCGGGATTTGTGATGGAAGCTAATTGGCTTTTTACTTCCTTAATTTGTGCCATTTGTTTATCTAATTGCGCCGTCACCTGGGTCTTGCCAATTTCATTAAGGCGAACGGTATTAATTATGCCCAAAGGAAGCATTAAACAATAAAGAAGACCAAGGACTAATGCGAACCAAGATAAAACACGTAAAAATCTTAATTCCCATCGGCTTCTTCCCATTGTTGCACCTGTAAAAATTAGCGCAAATCCCATCAAGGGAACGACAACTTTTTCGACTAAAGCACCGATTGTCTGAAATTCCCAACTGGGATTCATAAATTGTAGGGGAGTTAAGGTATCAGCCCAGTCGAATAAGGTAAATAGCAAAAAACCGTAGCCCAACCATCGCAAAATGCCAACAGCTTGTCGGAAACTGAAATCAATTTCTTTGATATCTTCTGCTTGTCTGTTAAAACTATCGTCGTCTAAAGGAAACATAAATTGTTAGTAATGATGGGTTGTGAATGAAGGAATTTAATCTTAAAGTTTAAACTAGGGATGGAACTTTTCAAACTCTGGTTGCCACCATTTATTCCAAGATAACCAGATCTTTTCTAGGGCTAAATAATCAGACGACGAAGTATTTTTATCGGTTCCAGTTAAAGACATATAAATCCATAAACAACGGTTATCTAAAAGCGGCGATCGCCCAATAGCCCAAGGTAAAAAACGTTCCACTCGCAGGTCTGAACTATAGCGGACTTGAAGAAACTGTTCTCGCTTAAAAATATTACCACCACGAGGCGTTAAACAAGTTGTTAAATGAGTTTGTTGATTGTTAGTAAAAAGACCGTAATAACCAATATTAGTTTTCTCTCTAATTATTAAAGAAGCAGGAATTAATGTCTTTTTGTTGTAATGACCAAAATAGGCCGAAACATCACCGACACTTGGCGCAAAATATCTCATATCGATCTTTAAAACTTTTTTTCCTTGTCGATATTGGTAAGATTTCCCGTTAACAAAACCAAATAATTTGTCGATTTCAGGTTGAGAAATTTGGGAATTTATGCCTGTTTCTGAACTTTTTTCTAACTCCCATTCAGGGAGCGGAATGTTATCTGGAAAAACAAGAGAAGGAGTTTGACTAGATGATGGGAAAAAAGCAACTTTTATTAAAGTTATTGCTGCACTTCCTAAAAGAATTGCCAATACAATACGCCGAAATAAAGTCCAAGATTCTGAGTTAGGAGAATTTAAAACTAATTTTTCATCTATTTTATCTTGATTACTTGATAATGTCATGACTTTAGATTTTCCCATTGTAATAGAAAAAGATAATAAAAACCAAAGATAATCACAACTGTTAGGGTGAAAGCTAAGGAACCTGTTCCTTCATGCCAATATTCAAATGCTTCTAGATTAGTGGGAGCGAGAACTGCTAAAAGAGACAGCCGAACTAGGTTCATCAAAAAAGCTAAGATTAAGGCAACAAAGGGAACCAATATAATATTTTTGCGTTTAGATAAAGGGAATAGGAGCAGAAAAATAATAGAAACTTGGACTAAATAAACAAGATTATTAACTCCTGTACAAGCATCGCTAATAACAATACCTCCAGAAGCAAAAAGTAGTTGATTGCCCTGAACTGCAACTTGAAAACCGATATACCAAAAAATAAAACCAAGAATTTTCGTAATTAATAAAGATAAGAAATGAGAAATATTAAATATTCCCAGACCTAATTCTTTAGGGATAGCTAAAAGTCCTAAAATAATTAGTTCACGCCAATATTGAGAAATTCCTTGAAAACCAGAAGCTAATAATGCTAAACCCAATCCGCCTAAAATCGGAATAAAACTCAAGCCTGGATTTAGTGTTGCACTAGACATCCGCATTAAAATAATTAGAATTAAAATTCCGCCTAATAAAGTGGAGAAAATATCACTGTCTAACTTGAGAGATTGCTGTTTACGATTAATCAAAGAACCAACTGCAAACCAAATAAGAATACTTAATCCTAAAAAATTGGGTTCATTTATTCTATCCACCAAGGTGAAATGTATGGCAACAAGACAACCCGCAAGTCCTAATAACCAAAACTTAGGTGTTTTCAGATCACCAACGGTTGGCAGTAGCAGTAAAAGTTTTTCCATAAGCTTTGATCAAGGTTTATCGAACATAAACATTAAGTCACAATATTTCATCAAAAAAATTATTCAACTTATTGTAAATGAGAATGAACCTAAAAAAAGAGGATAGATGATTGATTTTTCTATCCCCATTAATTGAGTTCGAGCATTAAGCTGATCGCAAACTTAGATTATTCAGCTTCCGTTTCAAAGGATTCGGGATTAGCAATATAGAAAAAACTTAGATGATAAAGGGTTTTTTTCCAAGGATGAGCTTGAATTTCTCGGATTACAGCTTTTCCTTCCCAAGACAATTCAGGAACCTTAAGGTCGATTAAAGTCTTATTGGCTTTTGCTTTTTTAAGAAGGTTAGTCGCGTCTTTGGTATTAACCATTAAAGAAACGGATTCTGCTCCTTTATGACCATAGAGATTCACAGGAACTAATCCTTCACGGCGTAAAGCATTAGGTTTAATATTTTCCACACGTTTTTGACATTCAATGGTAAGAGACATAGGAATTGGCTAATGATAAAGGTTAACAGTTTTTTGAAAATAGAAAAAGAGTGCAAATCGCCTAACTTGCCGCTTCTACGGGGGTGCCATTAGTGTGCAACAAAGCTCGTTTTGGCCCATGAATGGGATCTTCGACAATAATGGTCTGATCTCGACTCGCGCCCAACGAAACGATCGCAATAGGCACAGCCATCAATTCCGCTAAAAATTTGAGGTAATCTAAGGCCTGCTTGGGCAAATCTTTAAGCGTGCGACACTCTTCCGTAGATTGTTTCCAACCAGGCAAAGTTTTGTAAATGGGGTTACAGCGCGCAAACTCAATCGCATTTCCAGGAAAATGATCACAGATTTTGCCATCAAGTTCATAAGCAACGCAAACATTAATTTCATCTAGTTCGTCTAAAACATCTAATTTAGTAATCGCTAGACAATCTAAACCATTAATGCTAACAGCATAGCGTCCAATTACCCCATCAAACCAACCACAAC
>JANNLO010000268.1:0-24735 GCA_031396835.1 Snowella sp. SOY_38_metabat_116 | reverse complement strand
GATTCTCATGAATCTATCGCTTTGCAATGCCTGAAACCCTTATTCTATCGTTGACCTGCTTAACTGTATTGATAAACTTGACAACTTTTTATAGTACAAATGTTTTAAAATGAGAATTGCTGGCTGTAAATCCACCAGAAGGGATTGCTACCGTACTAGGTGTAAAATTAGTATATCCTAAGAACTTACCAGCTTCAGCTTTACTAAAAAAGCTAGAAATACCAGTAAAAGCAAGAGAATACAGACTAATAACTGCCAATTTTTTATTGATTTTCATTTTAAATTTACTCTCCTTAGATTAAGCGAAACTACCCTAGCCAATAGACATATTGAGTTGAGCAGTGCGATCGCCGCTCTCAAATCTCAGTTCAAACAACAGCCCAACCCAAAACCAAAAGCGACTTGAGTTCCACACTACCCTATCCCTCATATTGTGTCAGTACCAAATCATACATATTAACAAATCTTTATCTCCCTTTCCCCAACAGCAATCTTGGAAGTGTGACCCTTTCTTGCAAAAAGTCCCCCGACTCAATGCCTACAAAGAAAATGACGAACCTCTAATGGCTAAATCTCCTGTCGGTTTTTGGGTATCTCAGATTATTCCCGAACGCCTAAATTCAAAAAAGCCGTCGCTCGACGAGTTCCATTCACGTTTCCGTCACTCGTAACTGTCAGCGATCGCAGATTTTCAAAAAGTGGTTTAACCGTTAATTCCAAGACTCGAATCAGAGGAAACAGAGCTTGTATCAAATTTTCTTGAAAAATCCCCTAGCGAATCTGAAAGAGATTATTATCAGGCAAATTGCTGACCGCCCGTTGTATTCTGTTTAAAGCTTGGTTATAGCCAATAATCGCTTGTAAATAACGTCCGCGCGCATTAGCCAAATCTCGTTGAGCATTAATCACGTCCGTCTGAGTTCCCACTCCTGCCTGAAAACGCAACCGTGCCAGTCTCAGAGCTTCTTCAAATCGGGTAACATTCGTGCGGGTACTACTAATATTTTCTTTGGTAGAAGTTAATGTGTAATAGGATTCTTCCACATCAAAACGAATTTGATCGCGTTGTTTGGCAAATTCCGTTTGGGCTAAGTCCATGTCCCGATTAGCTCTTCGTGCTTCAGCAAAAGCTCTGCCACCATCAAAAA
The DNA here is from genome assembly GCA_031396835.1 of Snowella sp. SOY_38_metabat_116. Taxonomy (GTDB): domain Bacteria; phylum Cyanobacteriota; class Cyanobacteriia; order Cyanobacteriales; family Microcystaceae; genus Snowella. The sequence continues at coordinate 23,587 of JANNLO010000268.1, read as the reverse complement.
ATGTCCATCGAACCCGTGCCGCAAAAGAATAACCATCAACTAACCCCACAGAGTTACTAAAATTATTCTGATAGCTATAATTTGCCAAAAAATCAACTTTGGGCTGAATACCAGATAAAGCAATAAAACGATCCTGCTCAAAAATATCCATTTGTAGCAATTGTTGTTCCAGTTCTGCCCGATTTTTATAAGCTTGAATAATGCTATTTTCTAAAGGAATTGTCCAGTCTCCCGCTTCAGTAATGGGATCTGCGGAGGTGAGTTCAACTTTCTGCCCCACACCCAGAACTTGAACTAATCTCCGTCTAGCAGTCCTCTGATCGGAAATAGCTCTGGTTAATGCTTCATTTGCCGTAGCCAGATCGCCTTCTGCCCGTAAAACATCAAAGCGAGTGCCTAATCCTGCTTGTTCTAGCAATCTTGCATCTCGTAAACTTTGGGCCGCATCTTCCACCGAAGCTTGGGCGATCGCCACTTGAGCATCAGTTCCTTGTAAAGCATAATACCGATCCGTTGCATCAAAACGAGTCTGTTCAGAAACGACTTCTACTTGCAACCGATTACTACGAACTTGTTTTTCCGCTTTTTCAATTTGGGCCGACCGTTCCCCACCAGAAAAAATATTGTAAATAAGTTGTACACTTCCCAGGGCATTGGTTGAAGATTCGGGTTGGAGGTTGGGAATAGTTGGAAAGGGTGAATTTTCTGCATTTTGGGTAGTCAAAGCATTCTGTAGTTCCGTGTTTGCACTATTATCCCGACTCAAATTAAATTCCGTACTGAGCGTTGGAAATAAGGCAGAACGAGCCGCTTCTAAATTTGCCTGACTTTTTTCTAAATTAATGCGGCTAGACTGAAAATCTTTATTATTTTGGATGGCTAGTTCGATCGCCTGATTGAGCGTGATCGGTTGACGAATTGTTGTATTAACTTCTTGGGGATTAGTCGGAAAAATTAACGGATTGCCACTAGAATTAAGTCCATTGGGCGCAAGATTGCGGGGTAAGGTTTCGGCCGCCTTTGTGGGCAGAATTGGTTGCTGGTTGGGCTGATTGAGGGAATCAGGAGATCGAGCAGGCGAATTATTGTTATTTTCTGGAACAGATTCAGCAGGAACGTTTGGCGAAGTTGGAGTTGAATTAGATTGAGATAAGGAAAAAGATTTTTTTTGCCATTGAATGCCCGAATTGCGGAAAGTCCTTAAAATGGCTTCTGACTGGGTACGGGGCGGATTAGAAGGGGATGCCGATGGGGAGGTGGAAAGATTGACTGGACTGGGTTCTAAGGATTGGGAAATTTTAATCTCTGTTTGGGAGCGGCTTTTTAAACTTTCGTCAGAAATAAGGGGTGAATTGAAAGAATTAGAAACAGGCTTAAGCTTATTTTGAACCTTTGTCCAAGGTGCAGGGGAAGAAGAAGTCTGAGCAGTGGTTATGATGCCGAAAGCAAGGGCAAAAATGAAACTCGTGCCAAGGGTCATCAGATAACGAGACATAAGCATGGATAATACGGGGCTAGTTGATTTCATGGGTTTGATTGTCCAGTAAAAAAGAAGTCGTCTTTTAACCAGAACTTATGAATTAAAACTTCTCTCGTTAAATAACTTACCTTATTCAGCAGCGAATTGAAAATAATCTCCGTAATATCAAGAATAATATCAAGAATAGATAGCGACTCCTGACCTTCGTGTATCGCCGACACCTTCTAACTTGTCAGTATTTGATAGTTTAGCAGTGTGTACCCCTCCAAAAAACATATTTGGTCTATCCCAATGATTAATCCTAGTTCCTTTAGAAGATACTAAATCCTTTTTGACTTTTAGACAATTTAAAGGTTCCAAGTCTAGGATATTATCTTCCCAATGAATTCGAGGATAGTTAACGGCAGACTCAAGGGGAAGATGGAAATCTATGTAGTTAGAAATTACTTGAAAAATTGCTGTTCTGATGCGATTCGAGCCACCTGAGCCTAAAGATAATTCGGGTTTACCATTTTTTAATAACAAGCTAGGAGACATCATCGAAGAAAGTCGTTGATTGGGTTGCCATTGATGAAATCCTTTGGGGTTTAGATCCGCTTCTCCCAGCATATTATTAAGCATGATCCCTGTTCCTCGAATCATATAGGAAGATCCTTCGCCATTGGAGGTGGTGACACTGGCCGCATTTCCAAATTCGTCCATGACACTAATATGGGTTGTACTTCCCCATTTATTGCCGTTTTTTTGGAGTTGCTGGCGATAAAATTGGAGATTGGACTCTGCCAAAAATTCTTGGGCTAGTGAACTTTGATAAATTGCATCATCATAGTGATTAGTTCTGGCAGCATTTGTTGCTTGCATAATTTGACTTAAAAGGGTAATGTGTTCGCAACTTCCCCATTCAATTTGCTCTAAATCAATCGTTTCTAGTAATTTAAGGGCAAAAGCGATTAAGGTTCCGCCCGAACTAGGAGGAGGATTTGTGAGTAATTGATAACCTCGATAATTTATTTTTAAAGGTTTTCTAATAATGACTTGATAGGATTTAAAATCCTCTAGAGTGAGATGCCCACCTTCGGATAAATCTTGTACAATTTGATGGGCAATTTCGCCTTCATAAAATTCTTGAATTCCTTTTTTAGCGATAAGTTTTAAGGTTTGGGCAAAGTCTTTTTGATAACTAATTTCTCCTTGGCTGAGTAGTTTTCCTGTCGGTGCATAAACGTTTTGGCTGTCTGGATGACTTAATAAAATAGGCTCAAGTAATTGATAGGTGAAATCATTAAATTCATTGAGAATAAATCCTTGATTGGCGTATTCAATGGCAGGTTCAATAATTTCTTTAAAGGGAAGTTTTCCTAGTTTTTGATGAACCTTAAAAGCACCAGCTAAAGCTCCTGGCACAGCGATCGCCCCTTTTCCGATCTGAAAAATCTGGAGTGCGCCACCAAAGTTTAAGGCAATGGGAACAAACTCAATTTCTGATAAAGGCTTTTGTTGTTGGGGTGTTTGACAAAAGAAATCAAATAATAAGTCTTCTTTTTCCTGGGTATGAGCCAATAAAAAACCGCCTCCTCCTGCTGAGGTTAGGACTGATTCCACGACAAAAGAGGCAAACATCGACGCGATCGCGGCATCAAAGGCATTACCGCCTAATTCCAACATAAGACGACCTGCCTCTGCTGTTTTGGGATGTCCTGCCGCAATTACGCCTTTGGTTTTAGACAACATTGATTCAATTCCTAAGAGGGACTTTCTAATTGAGCGGTTTGTACGGTTAATTCTAAATTGCGATCGCCGCGTTGAATTTTAAGTTTAAGGGATTGATTGAGTCCAACTTTATCCACAATTGACTGTAATTTAGCTCCATCGTTAATTGGTTGGTTATTAACGGCTGTAATCACATCTCCCCGACGAATTCCTGCTCTTTCTGCGGGTGTACTGGGAATAACTCGCACAACTAAAATTCCTTCAACTTCAGCAATCAAAAAAGGCGAATTTGGGTCACGATTATTCTGTTTTGCCAGATCTGCGGTGAGATTGACCATTTGAATGCCAATATAGGGATGGGGAACTTTTTGTCCTGAAGCTAACAAACTTTCTAGAGATTTAGCTTGATTAATAGGGATCGCAAAACCAATGCCCATTGCATCCGCCCGAATCGCTGTATTAATACCAACAACTTCTCCTTTTGCATTCAGTAAAGGGCCGCCCGAATTACCTGGATTGATGGCTGCATCGGTTTGAATAAATTCAACTCGTTTATCGGGAATGCCCACTTTTGCAGCAGACCGTCCCAAAGTACTAATAATTCCTAAAGTAACCGTATTATCTAGCCCAACAGGATTTCCTACGGCGATCGCCCAATCCCCGACTTGAATTTTAGAAGAATCGCCCAAGGGTGCAACAGGTAATGCCGATCCTTTAGATTCAATTTTTACGACAGCTAAATCGGTGACATCATCCACGCCTTTGACTTCTCCTTTAAAAGTGCGGCCATCTTTGAGTGTTACCGTCACTTTATTGGCGTTATCCACCACATGAGCATTGGTTAAAATCACCCCACTTTCATCAATAATAAAGCCCGAACCTTGACCGACAATTCGCTGTTCTTGGGAAGGATTCATGGGAAATTGTCCACCAAAAAAATCTCTCAAAAAGGGATCATTTGATAAAGGGTCATTGCGACGAGTAACGACTGTTTCGGTGTCAATACGAACCACTGCTGAGCCAGTCCGCGCTACTGCTTTTGCGACAAAACTTTCTTCGTTATTTTGGGAAATTGGAATTTGAGTTAAATTAGCATTGTTAGTTTTCTCAGGGAGCGGGGCAGCTAGGCTGGGAAAATTAGATAATTCTGCGAAAATTAGCACAAAACTGCATAAAAAGGCAATAATATAACGAGTCAAAAGATTAGGTAAAAGTTTAATTTTCATCTTTAAAATAAGGATTTAGGCAAAATTTGAAGAGTTTCTTAAGTCATTAAACCCTATCCTAGCAGATGGTTCGGGCATATTTGGTCAAAGTTATGGGTCTAAATTAGCGTTCCGCGATCGCAATATGCCATTGACCTAGTTGACTCGTCTGAAAAGCAACCCGTTTGCCGTCACCGCTAATTGTTGGATGAGCTACCGAGCCGCGAATATTGGCACTCAATAATTCTGAAACTTGAGTATTGCGGTCATAAACCATAATATCTGTCTTACCCCGTGCTGTTGAAACATAGGCAATAAAACGACCATCAGCATTCAGAGACGGTTGATCTTGGCTGGAATTCGGCTGATTTAAATTAGGTAAAAATATTAAGCGACGTTGCTGCACGTCATAAAGAAAAATTTCGCGGCGGCCATTACGATCCGAAGCCAGAGCCAGATAACGACCGTCGCCACTATAAGCGGGATATTCATCAGGAGCTAGACTATTAATGCCGCCACTGGGTAATTGGGGATTGATTAAGACGGCTCTACTGCATCCCGACAAAATTAGTAAACTAAAAACGAATAAAAATACTGTGTTTTTGACTAAAAAAGAAGCAATTTTAATAACTATCTTCTCCAACTACGTTTTTTAATACTAGGGTCTGATTTGCTTGCATTAATAAATCGGCGATCGCAGTGCGGGCTTTCAAAGTAACCGAATGATTTGCCAAAAGTTCCTGAGCTTCTTCCCGACAAATTGCTCCTTGAACAGCATCGGCTTGATCGAGATTTTCTAGCTCTGTTAAACAACGAGTTTCTTGGTCAGACATAAATTAACCCTCCAATATTGTTTAGGTTCATTTTAGCTTACAACTTTGGGACAAAACATTAAAAAAGTTTTTAACTAATTTTTTATCTCTTGTAAGTACATAATATGTCTTTGTATATTTTTTTATGTCCTTATAAGTAAAATTTATTCAATGGGAAAACTGGGAATAATCTGATCAATTTCTTGCATTAGTTTTAGGGTTTGCGTTAAAGCAATGACGATTTTTTGATAGTGAATAATATCTTCATTAGATAAAACGCGATCGCCTTTTTTACGGTCTTTTAACCATTTTTCTAAGACTTGGTAGCCACCGATTTTAAATTCCCAAATTTGCTTAGGAATGTTTGTAAAATATTTTTTAGGATTAATATAAACTCGTTGTAATTGATCGTTATAAATAACCTGGGTGACTTGGTTATCGCCTTCGCCTTCATAGGTTGTTATTAATTGATTAAATTGATCGGATTTGAGTAAATGAAGGTTAACTAATTGTTCGCCTTGGGTTGCTAGGTTATTAAATAATTTATCATTTTTAGTGAGGGGAAGACGGGGAAAGTCTATTTTCAAAAATTCGGCATAGCGTTGGCGATAGGTGGGGCTATGAAAGATTGCGTAGGCATAATAAAATATTTTTTCGGGTGTGGGAATATAACCTAGTTTTTCTTTGATGGCAGTTAAAAATTCTGGAGAAAAATTAGAAGTTCTTTCTAAAAAAAGATTTCCTTGTTGGTTTTCTGTATCAGGGTAAATATAAAGAGGAAAATGATAACTCCGCTCTCTAGAATGGATAGAAATATTATTTCCTTCACCAACTATATCCGTTACAAAACAATGTTTAAAACCTATTTCTTTCTGCTGGCGTGGCAAAATCAAAGCTAAGTTATTTAAAATTAAATTATCCATTATTTCTTTTCTAAGTCTCTCACAGAACAATTCACTAAAAAAGATATATCGCCGATCAAAAGGACGATACAAGATCGGATGGATTAGTGACTGAATATAATCAATATCTAGATTTAAAAAAGATTGTCTTGTCTTTTGAATATTAAAATCATTCGACTCTTTTAAGTTATATTTACTTTCAATATCATTCTGGGTAGTATTTGGATTTAAAAAGTATTTAATTCGCTCTAATAAAACTTCTTTGTCAAAGTCAATAACAAAATTATCTCGATGAGTTGTTATTCCACTAGAATTAATTGGAAAAATATCAGATACACTCCAACCTTGATTATATTCTGTTGCTAAATCAAAATTTTTAGGTGCGAAAAAATAATTCGGTTGAGTCGGTTGTAATTCAATCCATTCAACTTCTCTAAATTTAACTTCTTCTAAAAACTTATACTTTACTTCTCGTTTTCCCCAAAGATCATAATAAAAAACCTTCGCCATTTCCTTTACGCCGCTTCTATCCTTATAAACCTTAGAAAAATAATCAGGTTCCGTCTTTTCTCTTAGTGCAATTAAAATCGCCACACCTTGCTGAATATCAAACACATTTTGATCAATTCCTCCCTCTGGTGTCGTTTCTTTTAATAAAGAATTACCATGTAAATCCATAATATAAAGCGTATCAAAATATTTTAATAACTCCTCACGCATTCCGCGATGAATTAACCCATTCAAATAGGAATGATTAGTAATAAAACCAATAATACCGTAGCCCGTCGGTGTTTTTTGAATTTGATATTGAGCAAAACGAATAAACTTAATATAATCATCATCCAAGGGTTGAATATTTTTTTCTTGCTCCAATCTAGCGCGACCTTTATACATTTCTAATAACTCGCCAATATGAGTTACCTCCGTAATCGTTTTACCCGCTTTTCCTGTTTTATAAACCTTCTCCCAAGATTCCCCATTATATTTAATATCAGCCAAATATCGAGTATCCTCATTAATCACTCTTTTGCGTTTACTAGCATTTTGAGAACTTACTGAATAGGGCGGATTTCCTAAAACAACAATGATCGGAACATCGGTTTTAATATCTGCGGCTTGATTTGATTCATCGGATAAAAACTTAGCAACAATGAGATCAGATTCCTTAATTCCTTCTTCTAGGGCATTCGTTAAATAAATATTTAATCTTTCTTCTGGTTCAAATTTATAACCAATACTTTCTAAATATAAAGCCAACTTTAAATGGGCAATAGTGTAAGGAGTCATCAATAATTCAAACCCATAAAGACGACTTAATAATTGACTTTCCCTTAATAACTCATTCCATTTATTGACTCCGTATCTTTCAAAATTACGATAAACTTGTTTAATCACTTCATACAAAAAAGTTCCCGTTCCCGTTGCAGGATCAAGAATCGTTACTCGCCGATTTCCTAACCCAAAATTTATATCAAAATCCTTATCTAAAATATCATTCACAGCTTGCACAATAAAAGAAACCACAGGTTCAGGAGTGTAATAAACACCTCTACTTTTCCGTAAAGAAGACTCATAGGCCGCCAAAAAAGTCTCATAAAAATGCACTACAGGATCTTGTTTTCGGGTTTCTTGACCAAACCTTTCTAAAACACTTCCCATATCAACCTTGATAAAAAGCTCAACCAAATCCTCAATTGTCCAGTGGATTTTACTAACAATATCTGTTTCAATAACCGTATTAAATAAACCCTGAAGAAAAGGAATTTTATTACTAATAAAACGGCTCGCTGTTTTGCGACTAAATGAATCTTGACCAGGATTTTGAGCATGGCCAACTCTTGCAGTAAATAAACCATAGGCAATAGTTTGAGCATACATATCTGCAAAAGTATTATTATCTAAATCAGGTAATAATAAATCTTGAAAAAGTAACTTAAGTTGAGTTAATTCTCCCGTTTTATCTTCTAGTTTTAATGCTTCTTCAATGGAATATTTAACCGATTTAGTATGAACGGCCATTTGACCCGCCAGATCATAATAATTATTAATATCTTTTCCCTTGTATCCCAAAAATGATTGGAATAATTGAAGCACTTCTTCTGTCTTTTCATGGACAACAATTGTGTCTTTTTCAAGATAGGCGATCGCTGCTTTTTGTTTTAACTTGCCATCCACATACCAACGAAATTCTAGATAGTTAGTGAGAATTAAATTTTGACCCACCGATGATTCTCGATAGCGTTTCAATTGTTCCGTTTTTTCTTCATTATCTAAATTTTTATTAATATCTTTTGCTTCGATATAACCAACTAATTGGCCATTTTTTCTTACCGTAAAATCAGGAATACCCGCTTGATTTCCCTTTTCTTCAATTACTGCATTAATTCCTATCATTGCATCATCAATTAAAGCTTTAAGAGTGGGGTAATGACTTCTTTCACCTCCTCGCTGAAAATTGACTTGTAAACTTTGTAGATAATGAGTGAGATTAATCATAAATTAATAAAAATAAGATTAGATTTTAGGATTTTCGTTCGCGATCGCCCAGTCGTGCATTGTCATTAACATCGGTTTTAAACTTTCTCCCAAAATCGTTAAAGAATATTCAACTCTAGGCGGAACTTCAGGATAGACAACTCGATTAATTAGGCCGTCTGTTTCTAGTTCTCTTAATTGTTGTGTTAAAACTTTTTGAGTGATTTTTGGCAATGTTCTTTGTAATTCATTAAATCGTTTTATTTCCGAAAATAAGGCTTGTAAAATCAGAATTTTCCAACGACCACTGAGCATTTCTAACACTTTTTCTGCGGGACAAAAAGTATCTTTATTAACTGAAGAATTTTGTGTCATAACGTAGTATCCTTTGAGTAACTTACGCACTATTAAGTACCTACTTTCACTTTAGCTAAAAATTAGTTAATCTTAGAATAATCACTCAAGAATAATCATCAAAAACAGTCGAGAAAAATATGCTTAAAATACGCAAAGCGAAAGAACGAGGTTATGCAGAACATGGATGGCTTAAGAGTTATCATAGTTTTTCTTTTGCCGACTATTACGACCCTAATCATATCAGTTTTAGAAGTTTACGCGTTATTAATGAAGATCGAGTTGATGCGGGAGCAGGTTTTCCAACTCATAGTCATCGGGATATGGAAATTATTACCTATGTTTTAGAAGGCGAATTAGAACATAAAGATAGTCTCGGCAGTGGTTCGATTATTTGTCACGGAGATGTTCAACATATGAGCGCGGGAACGGGGATTTCTCATAGTGAATTTAATCCTTCTAGAATTAATCCTGTTCATTTATTACAAATTTGGATTATGCCAAATCAACGCAGATTAACGCCTAGTTATAAAGAACAAAAAGTTGATCTAGAAAATGCTTCGGGTAAATTCCAATTAATGGTTACGCCCGATGGTCAAAATAACACAATTAAAGTTAATCAAGATATGACATTATCTGTTGCCATGCTCAAAAAAGGTGAAGCTTTTAGTCATGTTCTTAACCCTCAACGTTACGGTTGGTTACAAGTGGCAAAAGGAAACCTAATTATTAATAATTTACTGCTTCAATCGGGCGATGGAGTTGCGATCGCAGAAGAATCAGAACTGAACATCAAAGCTGAGAGTGATGCAGAAATTTTATTTTTCGACATGGCTTAAACGAATTAGGCTTTCACTTCATCAAAAATTAGAGTGAGAGCCTATTTTTATTAGTATAATTTTCATCAATCTCTAAGTCCGCATATTGGGAAAAAGAACCTAGATATTCTCCTTTTCCTTCAGCAGATTCCTTTAATCCCTGTTTGACAGCCGCTAAAGCTTCAGGATTTTAAAAAAGCCAACGTTCAGATTCAGGAATAGAAATAATTTTTTCTGGATCAATCATAAGTTTAAAAGCACAATTTTTATACTTTAACTGGTTTAAATTAAATTTAAAATTGTAAATTAATCTCCTGTTTACTAAACGGTAAATCTTGATTAATTGCATCAATTTCATTCTGTTCCATTTGGTTAATTTCATCAATATAATGGAGCAGGATTTGACTCATTTTTTGATTATAAAAACGGTGTAAACTGTAATTAGGAGTTGCAGGAAATCCTCTTCTTTTTTTATGTTGACCGCCTGCTCCTGGATCAAATAATTTAATATTTTCCTGAATTGCCCAATCAATAGGTTGATAATAACAAGCTTCAAAATGAAGACAATCAAATTCTTGAAGACTTCCCCAGTAACGACCATACAAGTTTTCACCTTTTCTTAAACAAAAAGAAAGACCAATAGGATGTTCGGGATAATTTTCACTAAAAGCGGCCACTAAAACCACTCGCTCTTGATAGTTAGGATAAAGATTTTCAAAAAACTTACGAGTTAGATATTTACTACCCCAATAAAACTTGTCGCAAGTACTACTATAAAAATGATAAATTAGGGGAAATAAATGATGGGGAATTTCTTTACCTGCTAAAGTTTTAATAATTAATCCCGCTTGTTCTACAGATTTTCGTTCTCGTTTAATATTTCGTCTTTGATTGGCATTAAATATTTTTAGATAATCTTCAAAATTAGTAAAACCCTGATTTTGCCAAATATAACTGTGGTGTAACCAGGTCGTAAATCCATAGTTTTCCATCGTTTTTCGCCATTGAGGATCGACAAAAAGAAAGCTACAGCCCGATAAACCGTTGCGATCGCAGAAATGATCAATATTAGAAATCATCAACTCGGTCAGGGTCAACTCATCTTCTTTGGGAGCAATGAGAAAACGATAACCTTCGGCGGGGGTAAAAGGAGTCATGCCCAATAATTTGGGATAATATTCAACGCCCAAACGAGCGGCTAAATTTGCCCATTGATTATCAAAAACAAATTCACCGTAACTGTGAGCCTTGACATACAAAGGAGCCGCCGCCACGAGTTCTTGATTTTTCCACACGGTTAGATGATAGGGTTGCCATCCTGTTTGCGCGCCCACACTGCCAGAAGTTTCTAGGTTATTGAGCCATTCCCATTCCAAAAAAGGCGTTTTCAATGGTTGAGCCAAGTTATCCCAAGCTGTTTGGGGAATATCGGCTATTCTTTGTTGCCATTTCACTGAGTAGGGAGATTTTAAAGATTTAAACATGACAATGCGATCGCTGTCTTAATTAACTTCTCTATAACTTATCGCAACTTTTCTGAATGTTCCACCTGATAATGCAAAAAAATTTCTTGTTCTCGTTTTTCTACGCTGATTAACTGCAAATTTTTAGCTTCTATTAAAATAAAACCTTCTCCTTCAACGGGAGTTGGAGACATTTTTCCACCGACTAAAAAGGGACAAATTGTTAACCAAATTTCATCAATACAATTGGCTTTGAGTAAACTACTAATTAAGGTTCCTCCTCCTAAAATTGCTAATTTTTTGAGTCCTAATTTTTCTAATTTATTTAATGCCTGTAGCCAATTTATTGCTAATGCTTGATTATCCATTTGAATGATTTTTTCAAAACCCAAAGATTTTTGCGATCGCCAACAATTTGCGCCAATATTTGTGGTTAATAGCCAACGAGGAACAGGCTGAGAAAAAAAGTGTAATTGAGGATCAAGCCTTCCTGAAGCAGAACAAACAATCTGAATTGGTTGTAAAGTTTGAAATTTTGTTTGTCTTTGAGCGAGTAGATCAGGATTTTTAATTACTAAAGTTGTGCCATAAGCTCTGAGAGTTTCTGCTCCAAATAAAACGCCATCAACTAAGGCAATTTGTGTTTCTAAATGTTGTTTATCCTGTTGTGAACCAAAGCGGGCAGGAGATTTTAGGCGATCGCTAATTTTTCCATCGGCAGTCATCGCTAAAATCACAGTAGTATGAGGTCGCTGCATCTAATTTTGGCCAGAGTTTTTAAGGTAAACGCAATACAATAGTCGTCTATTTTCAATCGATCTGTCTTTTTTCCTTTTACAGGTTGTCTTTTGACAAATAGCTGGTTTTTCTTAATGATTAACAAAGATCAAAAACCCTACCGAAAAAGGAGATACTCATGAAAAAAATTTTCACTTTTGTTGTCATGCTTTTCGCGATCGCAACGTTAACTTTTAACCGTCCCGTTTTAGCTGCCGATGTTGTTAGTGGAGCTAAAATATTCAGTGCTAATTGTGCCGCTTGTCATGCAGGTGGTGGAAATATTGCGGCAGCAAAACTCACCTTAAAAAAAGAAGCTTTAGCTGAAAACGGTAAAGATACACCAGAAGCAATTATCACCCAAGTTACTAATGGAAAAAATGCGATGCCAAGTTTTAAAGGGCGTTTGCAACCAGAACAAATTGAAGATGTGGCTGCCTATGTTTTAGCCCAAGCAGCAAAGGATTGGAAATAAGTTTCTGATGACTTAATTTATTAATTGACTAATATTAAAAGTTAAAAGATTACAATTCTAATTGCGAAATTGCGATCGCTTGGTCGAGGTAAATAATTTTAATTTTTAACTTAATTTTTAATAAGTTTTGGCAATTAGTCGCCAATCAGTGGTATTGAAAAAGTTCTTTATCACTTTTTTATTTCTTAAGATTCATCTTTGATCACACTTTACCAAGAAACTTTGCCCTAAGATGAAGTAGATAATCACCATTCGGGAAGGAGAAATTATGCGTGCAGTGCTGATGGCGGGCGGATCTGGAACACGGTTGCGTCCCTTGACCTGCGATCTGCCTAAGCCAATGGTTCCGATTCTCAATCGGCCGATCGCAGAACACATTGTTAATCTTCTGAAACGACATAATATTACCGAAATTATCGCAACGCTACATTATTTACCCGATGTGATGCGGGATTATTTTCAAGATGGCAGTGCTTTTGGCATACAAATGACCTATTCGGTTGAAGATGAGCAGCCTTTGGGAACCGCAGGTTGTGTTAAAAATATTGAAGAACTTCTGGACGATACTTTTTTAGTGATTAGTGGAGACAGCATTACGGATTTTGATCTGCAAGCCGCGATCACTTTTCACAAAGAAAAAAAATCTAAAGCCACTATAATTTTAACCCGTGTCCCTAACCCGATTGAATTTGGTGTGGTGATTACCGATGAAAATCAACGCATCCGTCGTTTTCTAGAAAAACCTTCCACCAGCGAAATTTTTTCTGATACCGTCAACACAGGAGCCTATATTTTAGAACCCGAAGTTTTAGAATATTTACCCGCTAATCAAGAAAGCGATTTTTCTAAAGACTTATTTCCCCTACTTTTAGAAAAAAACGAACCCATGTACGGTTACATTGCCGAAGGTTATTGGTGCGATGTCGGTCATTTAGACACCTATCGAGAAGCTCAATATGACGCATTAGAACGCAAAGTTAATCTGGATTTTTCCCAAGAAGAAATTTCCCCTGGAATTTGGGTAGGAGAAAATACTTATATCGACTCAACCGCAACCCTTAAACCGCCCGTTTTTATTGGCAATGATTGTCGGATTGGCGCAGGAACTTGTATTGAAGCAGGAACAGTCATTAGCGATAACGTCACCATTGGAGTTGGTGCAGATTTAAAGCGGGCGATTATTTGGAATGGTGTCATGATTGGGGATGAATCTTTTTTGGCGGCTTGCGTTCTGGCGAGAGGAGTGCGAATTGATCGTCGTACTCAAGTTTTAGAAGGTGCTGTCATTGGCGCGCTTTCTATTATTGGAGAAGAAGCTCAAATTAGTTCCAATGTAAAAGTTTGGCCTAGTAAAAGAGTCGAGTCGGGCGCGATTTTAAATATTAATTTGATTTGGGGAAATATTGCTCAACGGAATCTTTTTGGACAACGGGGAGTGTCGGGTATTGTTAATATTGATATGACTCCAGAGTTTGCCGTTAAATTAGGTGCGGCCTACGGCTCAACCCTAAAAACTGGCTCAGAAATCATTGTTTCCCGTGACCAACGCAACGTTTCTAGAATGATGACTCGTTCTTTGATTGCAGGTTTAATGTCGGTGGGAATTAATATTCAAAATCTGGATGCAACTGCTATTCCTATTGCTCGTACAATGATTCCAAAATTAAAAGTTGTGGGGGGAATCCATGTGCGAATTCATCCCGATCGCCCTGAATTTATCCTGATTGAATTTTTAGATAGTCATGGCATTAATATTTCTAAAGCAACTGAAAAGAAGATCGAAAGTGCCTATTTTAAAGAAGATTTAAGACGAGTTTGTATTCCTGATATTGGGGATATGTCCTATCCCGCCCAAGTCTTAGAAACCTATCGCATTACCTTTGAAACCCAATTAGAGGCAAAAGTTTTGAGCAAAGGAGGTGCAAAAATCGTCATTGATTACGTCTATGGAGTATCAGGCGCGATTTTACCCCAACTTTTGAGTAAATTTGGTTGTGATGCCGTTGTTTTGAATGCTAGTTTGCGTCAGACCGCCGTTTCTAATGAAGAGCGAGAAACCATGCTTCATCAATTAGGGCAAGTGGTAGAAGCCTTAAAAGCTAACTTAGGAGTTCAGGTTTCGGCTAATGGAGAACAATTAATTTTAGTAGATGAATCTGGGCTACCGATTCGGGGCGAATTGTTAACAGCTTTAATGGTGAATATGATTCTTTCGATGCACACCAATGGAACAGTTGTCGTACCCGTTCATGCTTCTAGTGCAGTGGAGCAATTGGCTCGTCGTTATAATGGCAGAGTGGTTCGCACCAAAGCTAATCCAACGGCATTGATGGAAGCGGCTCAAAATTATCCCAATGTTGTTTTAGGTGGCAGTGGAGAAATGGGTTTTATTTTTCCTAAACTTCATCCAGGCTTTGATGCGATGTTTAGTATTGCCAAGGTCGTTGAAATGTTAACTTTGCAAGGGCGATCACTCGCTCAAGTTCGGGCTGAATTGCCGAGAATTTATCATCGATCTTGCACAGTCAGATGTCCCTGGAAAATGAAAGGCTCTTTGATGCGTCACTTAGTCGAAATTCATCGAAATCATCATTTAGAATTAATTGACGGCGTTAAAATTATTAATCCCAACAATGATAATTGGGTATTGATTTTGCCCGATGCGGGAGAACCATTGGTTCATATTTATGCCAATAGTGAAACCCGTGATTGGGTAGATCACAATTTAAAAGATTACCGCCTACAAGTGCAAAAGTTTATTGATCATTCTCAACATGATTCGACAAACTTTTTTTGAAAAAATGGCTTATTGTTTGTTTAAATAAGAAGTAGATTAAGTAGATTAATTTTTAAATTATGGAGAGTTTTCACTACTATGAATAGTTGTATTTTAATGGTGACTGTGATCGGCAATCCTGAGTTGCGCTATACCCAAGATAATCAAACACCAGTAACTCAAATGTTAGTCGAGTTTCAAGGCGGCAAACCCGAAGATCCACCTTCAACTCTAAAAGTGATTGGCTGGGGAAATTTGGCAACCGAAATTCAAGAATCTTATACTCCAGGCGATCGCGTAGTGATTGAAGGTCGTCTGAAAATGGAAACGATTGATCGACCAGAAGGATTTAAGGAAAAACGAGCGGAGTTGGTCGCAGCAAGAATTCATCGCTTGGATGGCACAGCAAAAGTCAGTAATAATGTGATCAAAGAAACGGTAACTCCCGCAACCAGAAAAGAAAGCAAAAATGTGATTAATTTAGATACCTATAAATCATCGACAAAATCAACAATAGCCGAACCTGAATCAGAGTGGTCAAATTCTCCATCTTCTCTGCCCACAATAAGTGATATAGATCTCGATGAAATTCCCTTTTAAATTGTTAAGAATAAACAATCTATGGTAGATTCTTTGAATTCTCAAAAGAGCTATTTCTTGCCCAGATTAAAACAAAAAAAACGACAATCAAATAAATAATAATTTAGGAAAAACTATGTATCTTTATCCCAGCCTTATCACTGCGTTGACTCTACTTTTTTATCAAGTTTTAACTGTTAATGTGGGCCGAGCCAGAGCTAAATATAAAATTATGCCACCTGCCATGTCGGGAAATGAAAATTTTGAGCGCGTTGTTCGAGTTCAGCAAAATACATTAGAACAATTAGTCGTTTTTTTGCCCGCTCTCTGGTTATTTTCTGTCTATGTAAATCCGTTTTGGGGTGCTGGTTTAGGTGCGGCTTGGGTGATCGGACGAATTATTTATGCTTGGGGATATTATCAAGCGGCCGAAAAAAGAATAGTAGGATTTGCGATTAGTATATTAAGTGGAATTGTCCTAATACTCGGCAGTTTAGTTGGTGTTAGCTTAAAATTATTTGATGTCGGATTTTAAGGCGATCGCATTAATTAACAAAAAACTTAGTTTTAATAAAAAAGTTCTGGCACTTACTAGAGCTTTTTTATTGCATAAATAACGACTAAATATCAGTTGTTGTTGTTGCTAATCCTTGTTTTCTATTTAATTTAAAGAATGCAATAAATCGCTGAACTGATTCAATCTCTGATTTGACTTTTTTCATCTCTGGTTTAAGTTGTTTTAACAAAGCTCTTTCTGAGTTTTTAGAGAACATACAAAACATTCCAGAAGCCATATTAAAGTCAGAAAAAGGAACAATTCTGGTAAAAATCAATAATCCAGGGCGAGCCGTTTGACTAAGATTAATGTTAATAATTTTGATTTCTTGCTTATTGCTTAAAAGATCGCTTAAAGTTACACTTGCATTTACTGGATCAGTCTCAATAATTTTAAATAAAGAAGTGTAGGAAAGAAGACTAGCTTTAAGCATCTCAGCTTCTTTTGCATCTAGTTCATGGTTTTCTGCTTGATATCTTTGAAAACAATTTTCTCCATTGATTTGATGTTCAAACAAACTAAAGTCGGCAATAAATTTCTTCTCTTCTTTTGATTCCAACATAATTCCTTTCCCCCTCATCACTCCCATTAAACGACTAACCGTTTGCAGAACTTCTGCACTAACAAATCTTGTCAATAGTATATGTGCTAACTTCCGGGAAAGATCTATATATTGTCTATACTTGTTGATGATTAATTCCGAATTTTTATCACCTTCAGATAATTTACTTAGCATCTATTTATCCTTAATCTTATTGGTTTTTAATAATTAGATTCTGTAATTATAATATCTGAATTTTTACATAATTTCCAGTTTATCAAATAAGATTTTAATTCTGATTTTTGTCTAATCAATTCGGTTTAATTAACTTATCTCTAAAAAATTAAGCTTATAAAACCGAAACGGGCTATAATAACAACCGCTAATCACAAATTCATCGCTATGATCGCTGTTTTAAAACAGATAATGTTGACTAACTTTTCCCCATCACAATGGCGGAATGAAAGTTTTTTATATCAATGGGTAGGATCGCTGGCAAAATGGCGAGAATGTGGCTGGCTGATGCAATGGTCGGAAGCGATCGCCGCTTTGATCATCAGTCTAATATTTTTACTTGGGCCATTCACCTCAACCAGTTTAATTGGCTTTTTATTAGTAATTTTGGGACTCTATTGGGGATTATTGACCCTGGCAGATACTCGAAAAAATAGTGGTTTTACCCCGATTCATCTTCTAATATTTTTGTATTGGGGAATTTCTGCGATCGCCGTTGGTTTTTCCCCCGTCAAAATGGCTGCTTTAGCGGGTTTGGGTAAATTGACCTTAAATTTACTGTTCTTTTTAGCCGCATCCAGAGTATTGCGATCGCCAGTATTATTAAATCGCATCATCACCGTTATTTTACTCGTCGGCTTAGTAGTCAGTAGTTATGGAATAAAACAACAATTGAATGGCGTAGAACAATTGGCAACTTGGAACGATCCCACTTCAGATTTAGCGGGCGCGACGAGAGTTTTTAGTTATCTAGGAAATCCCAACCTCTTGGCTGCCTACTTATTGCCCATGATTGCGTTAAGTGTTGCCGCTATTTTTGTTTGGCGCAAAGGTTTACCCAAAATTTTAGCCATTACCATAGCAGGAATCAATCTAGCTTGTATTTATTTCACCCAAAGTCGAGGCGGATGGTTAGGATTAATCGCTGTTTTTGCGGTCTTGTTGGTGTTGTCCTATCTTTGGTGGCAAGAATCTCTGCCTAGCTTCTGGAAACGCTGGTTATTGCCTTCTGTTTTTGGAGGAATTGGATTACTTTTTCTGCTGGGTTTGCTTTTCGTCGCGCCCTTAAGAAGTCGAGTCATGAGTATTTTTGCGGGTCGGGGAGATAGTAGTAATAATTTTCGTATTAATGTGTGGGAAAGCGTTAAACAGATGATTCGTGATCGCCCAATTTTGGGTATTGGCCCTGGAAATACTGCTTTTAATAAAGTTTATCCCCTCTATATGAGTCCTAAATATAGTGCGCTGAGTGCCTATTCCATTTATCTCGAAATTTGTGTAGAAACAGGTTTAATCGGTTTTTCTTGCTTTATCTGGTTTTTAATTGTCACCATCGGGCAAGGAGTGCGTCAAATTATTGCTCTCCGTCAGGATCTTAATCTTCAAGGATTTTGGGTTATGGCCGCGATCGCAGGAATGTTTGGCTTATTAGTTCATGGCTTTGTTGATACAGTGTGGTATCGTCCGC
The DNA here is from genome assembly GCA_031396835.1 of Snowella sp. SOY_38_metabat_116. Classification (GTDB taxonomy): domain Bacteria; phylum Cyanobacteriota; class Cyanobacteriia; order Cyanobacteriales; family Microcystaceae; genus Snowella. The sequence continues at coordinate 4,962 of JANNLO010000268.1, read as the reverse complement.
AAGTCAGTACACTTTGGTGGTTTTTGGTTGCAATTATTGCCAGTCAATATTCCCATCTTATTCAGAATAATCATTTACAAACTAAAGATTAATTCAAGATTTAATGATGCTAATCTAACTATTCAAAAATCAATTACAAGCTATTAGCAAAATACAAAATAATATTTCTTAATTCATATTTAGATTGTAAAAACATAAACTATCCTAAATATAAGCAGTCACAAATTGGTTAAAAATGTTTAATAGTCGGCAAATTAAATGATTAAATTTTCTCCAAATAGTCCTTTAGGTCTAAGGATTTAAATTATTTTTTGATAAAATATTGTATATATTAAAAAATAGAGACATTAAAAAATGAATATCAAATCTTCAGGCTTTTTAGGTCTTATGATTGCCACTTTGATCCCTATTGAAATTAGTGTTGCAAATTCAAATAATTTTCCTCTAAAAGTTAGTTTACAATTCCCTACCACTGTTAATCGTGGAGCTCCCAGAGCAACAAGCGGTGCTGGTACCAGAGGAAAATCCTGTCTTTTGGATAATGAAAATTTGATTGCCCTAATTCCCAACCAACAAGAAGTTATTACTATTTCTACTAATCCTACTTTTTTTATTTATCTTCCTAAATCTCAAGCTCAACACGGAGACTTTATTTTAGTTGATGCCAAAGGAAAAGATATTTATCTTAGTAATGTTAAATTACCCAATCAAACTAGCATTATTTCTATCTCGATTCCTAAAAATATTTCATTACAAATTGGTCAAGAATATCAATGGCAATTTTCTATTAATTGCACGATTGAAGAGCAAGAAGTTAGTAATTATGTTCAAGCTAAAATTAAGCGCATAGACTTAAATTACCCTTTAAAAACAAAGCTTAATCAAGCTAAAACTGACTTAAAAAAAGCAGAAATTTATGCCCAAGAAAATATTTGGCAAGATACTTTAATGATCGCTGCCCAATTACGAACTTCTAATAAAAATGAATGGCAAGAATTATTAACTTCAGTAGGATTAGAAAAACTTAATTCTGTTCCTTTTTCCGATGTTTTATTAACAACGCCTAACTAACTCAATTGACTTAATTAGTAGCTTTAATATTCTGCCATTCGCCTTGTAAAGTAAAAGCAGCCCAGTAATAAGGAGACGACCAATCTGTGTGGGTTTGTAATTCAATTTGAGCTTGTCTAAGAGCTTCAGCAGGAGATAATCCTTTTTTTAATATTCCTCGATAAAAATACACCATAAATGTAGCCGTTGCTTGATCATCCACATTCCACAAACTAACAAGAACTCGTGTTGCTCCTGCATACATAAATCCCCTAGTTAAACCAATTAAACCTTCTCCTTTAATATCTTTTCCCAAACCTGTTTGACAGGCACTTAAAACAACTAAATCTGCGGGTAAATTGAGGTTAAAAATATCATATAGACGTAGAAATCCATTAGTAGATTTTCCTGATGAATCCAGTAAAGACAATACTAAACCTGATAATTGGGGATTTTTACTATTAAGTAAACCATGAGTTGCAAAATGAATAAACCGATATTGACTTAGTTGACTATTTGTGGAGGTTTTCCTATTAACAGAAAAGCCTGATTCTTGTAATCTTTGGTCAACAGGAATTAAAGCTAAAATTTGTTGGGCTTCTGTTTGAGTATAGGGAAGTCGGTCAAAGAAAATTCCTGATTCTCTAGCGGATCTTTCTAAATCAGGTGCAAGCGAAATTGGATTTTTAGATATGACATTTTTTAAGCGTTCATCATTAATATTAAACACAGGATCAGCTAACATTGCTAAGATTTTTTTTGCAGGTTTTCGTCTTTGATTTTCCTGACGTAATATTCCTAATGTTGAAGCTGAAGGTAAACTAACCAATTCATGTTTTTCGATCAAAAAAGTTGGCTTATCTAGTGTTGTTGAAAGATCAGTCAAGGCGGCAAAAGGAAGATATTGTAAGGCTCCATCGGCAACAATTAGTAATCTTTTATGATTCAATTGTTTAAGTTCAGGCAAAACCATTTTTGTCAATTTTTTTCCTGCTGTTTCTGTGAGCGATCGCCGAATTCTTTTTGTGGGAGAAATAAAGGAATCTCGAAATTCTTTAACTGCTGTTTCAATTGTGCTGCGATCGCTTAATTCATAACTATGGATTGAATTTTTTTTAACTAGCCAAAGAAAACTCCTATTTTCTCCTAAAAAATATTCTAATAAAATTGTATTTTTATCTAGTAAAGCTTGAATTTGTTTTAAATTTAAAGGCTTAGGTTGAGTAAGAGAAATAGAGCGGGGATTACTCAAATTAATTTGCTCTAAAAGCGGTTGATATTGTTGCAATAAAGTTTCAATTTCTGTGTCAATTGCCTGTTTTTGGGAATCGGTATGAAGATTACTTAATAATTGAATTCGTTGTTCTTCTAGATTGTCTAATTGTTGTGTTAATTGATTCTTTTGAGCTAATAAATTAGGATTAATTCCAGTCGTCAATTCTCCTTGAGATTCTGCTAATATATCCAACAAAGATCGGGCTTTAGATCGTTCACTAATTTGTAAAGCTTTGCCATCCCAACCTTGTAGAGGATTTTGCCAATGTAGTTGCATTAATAAATCAATATAAAATTGATAATATTCTTGCTTAGAAGCTAAAAAAGAAGCTCGTAAATCTTTATTACTAACTTTAATTCTTAAGTTTTCAATAATTTCTAAAGTGCGATTAATTTGTTGAATAGATTGTTTAAAATTGCCCTGCTTTCTATCAAGCATCGCTAAACGATAACGAGATAATGCTTCTTTAGGAAGATCTCCCACTTCTTGACGAATTTGTAATGCTTGTTGATAAAAACTTCTTGCTTTAGTTAAGTTTCCTTGTTGAAAATAGACAAAACCCATATTATTTAAGGTGCTAGCTTCTCCTGTGCGATCACCTATTGTTTTCCAGAGTATTAAAGCTTGTTTGTAGGTATCTAAAGCCGTCTCTAATTTTCCTAAATTTGTATTAATAAAAGCAATATTATTGAGTGTTGCACTCTTTCCTCGTTTAATATCAGGTGCAGCATTATTACCTAATTTTTGAATTAATATTTCCCATAAAATAAGCGATTGTTGATAATAATCTAAAGCTTGATCAAATTGTTTTAAATCAGAATATACTTGACCTAAATTATTCAAAATAGTGGCAATATTAGCTGAGTTTCCTAGTGAATTAGCAGATATTAATGCCTGATTATAATAATTAATTGCTTGTTGCGATTCACCTAAATTAAAATAAATTAAAGCAATTTCATTTAAAGCTGTAACTTCTCCCGTTTTGAACTTAATTTTTTGCCAAAGTAATAAGGATTGATTTAATATTTCTAATGCTTGTTGATAGTTACCAAGTTTGGCATGAATTTTAGCGATCGCCACTAAAGTACTCGCTTCAGTTTGTTGATCTTTTAGAGTTTGAGTTAATAATAAAAGTTGGTTATATTTTTGAAGTGCTTTGGCAAATTGTCCTAAATTAACGTAAACTGGATTTAAGAGATTTAATGTTACTGCAACTTGAGAAAAATTACCGACAGTTTGCCATAAGTTTAATGCTGTTTCCCAAGATTCAATAGCTTCTTTAAACCCTTGTACTGTTCCTTTTTGATAGCTTTGCATTCCCTGATGAAACAATTTTTCGGCTGAGTTTTGAGCTTGATTTTGTTGTGCTATTTTCTGAGGAAAAGCGACTGTAACTGAAACTGTGGTCATGTTGACTATTAATTCTAAACAAACCAGACTTAATATAATCGTTAAACTTCTACCTTTAAAATAGAAAATTTGATTCATTGTCATTTTTTCTAGGAATTTATATTAGTAATCTTTGAATAAATTTAAAATTTTTCTGAATTTTTATAATTGTTTTCTATGGGTATAATATTTATGATAAATCTACTTCTAAGGAACTTAAAATGTCATTTATTCTCTATTTTACAAAAAATAACAGCCTATTATTGGCATTATTTTATCATTTTAATAATTGGATTTTGTTTGGCAATTAGTCTAGACTTACTAGAAAAACCTGCGATCGCTCAAATTGACCAAGCGATAATTCAAGAAATTTTAGACGGTGATCAAGTGTTTATTGAAAAAGCGATCGCTAAGGTGGAAGATAAAGCTCAATTTGGACAAGTTGTTTTAACAAAAGATTCCCGTGCTAGCATCCTATTCAATAATGGGGCCGCTGGTCGTTTAGGCATTAATTCTAGTGTAACGGTTGGTCAGTGTGTAGAAGTCCAGGAAGGCGTGATTTTAGTCAGTGGTCAGGTTAATGGCTGTATGGCAGGGGTCACAATTGCGGTACAAGGAACCATTTATTTATTAGAAACTACTGATGGTAAATCGGGAAATGTAAAGGTTATAGAAGGATCAGTTAAAGTTGTTTCTAAAGAAGGAAGTGGGGAATCTGTAACTATTAAAGAAGGAGAAAAGATAGACGTTTTACAAGGAATTTTAGGACAAATTATACCTATGAGTCCTGAAGAAATTATCTCTATTTTAAATGGACAATTATTCTCAGGTTTTCAAATTCCAATTACGATGGATGGTGCATTACAATCAGCTTGTTCTCGCTTATTGCCTGGTTTAAGTTGTTCTACAACAGGATTACCCAGCTATCCTTTACCCATTCCTTCTGTTCCTTTTTCTATTCCAGGATTGCCTTTTTAATAATTTGATAGAGATTTCTAAAAATTCATGATAATTAATAATCTAGTCATCCTAGAAATATACAGATCAAAAATTAATTTAAACAGAAAAGACCTTATTTTTTAAGATTTCAGAATAAAATTGATTAAGGCTCAATAGGTGTTTCGGGGAGGTATAAAAGACTGGTAGGATAAATACTCATAAATTCTTCTCTCTCACGCTGAATGCTGGAAATAAACCTGATTAATCTTCTCGATGATGCCAAGTGTTATGAAACGGTGAGAAAAATG
>JANNLO010000070.1:0-4935 GCA_031396835.1 Snowella sp. SOY_38_metabat_116 | reverse complement strand
AGTTCTAATGTTAGTTCTATTTTTATTTTTGAACCTTCTATATTAATTAGTCTTGCTGTCATAAAATTTTCCTCTTTATCACTTTTTATTTTATTTTATTTTATCACTTTTTATTCTTTTCATCAACGTGGGGTCACACCCGAAACAACTCCCCCAACTAAGTCAGGTATTCAAAATTCAAAAACTTTGTTTTAAGTTAGATTGTCTTGTTTCTAAAATAAGCAAAGCAAAAAGACATCAAAAGCAGAGACTAAGACAAGCGGCGGACAGATTGTGTTGCAAAATTAAAAATCTAGTAAAAGAGTTACATCATAAGGTAGATCGTTTTCTAGTAGATAATTTTGATGTGATATTATTACCTTCTTTTGAGTCATCAGAAATGGTAAACAAGGCAAGACGTAAAATTCGCTCCCTTTCTGTTCGGCAGATGTTAACTCTTTCCCACTACCAGTTCAAGCAACATTTGGCATGGAAGGCGTGGGAATTAGGGAAAGTTGCTCTGACTAATATCAATGAAGCCTACACGACAAAAACGATTTTTTGGACAGGGGAAGTATTGCAAATTGGAGGTTCCCGTACAATTACATCAAAAATTGACGGGCATAAAATGAACAAGGATCTAAATGGTGCTCGTGGGATTTTCCTTCAGGCACTGGTTGATACGCCTTGGCTAAGAGATTCTCTCGGCTTATGTATTCGTGGGACAAATACCGACTTTGTTTGTGTTTGTTAGCGAAAAAGTATCGGATAATTATAATTAATCCAGAAACTGCCATCTTTGGTAGGATCAATTATTAAGCCTTCATTTTTATTCAACTTAGATTATGCCGCGATCGCAACGTAACGATAACTTTATTGATAAAAGCTTCACTGTCATGGCGGATATTCTCTTGAAGATGATGCCAACCAATCGTAGAGCCAAAGAAGCGTTTGTTTATTACCGAGATGGAATGTCTGCCCAAGCCGAGGGAGAATACGCTGAAGCCCTTGAAAATTACGAAGAAGCTTTGACCCTAGAAGATAATCCCAATGATCGGGGTTATATTCTCTATAATATTGGACTCATTCATGCCAGTAATGGTGAATATGAAAAAGCTTTAGGTTATTATCACGAAGCAATTGATGTTAATCCGCAAATGCCCTCTGCTTTGAATAATATTGCCGTAATTTATCACTATCAAGGCGATAAGGCCAAAGAAGCAGGTCATGAAAATGAAGCAGAAGATCTGTTTGATCGAGCGGCTGAATATTGGAAGCAAGCCATTCGTTTCGCGCCCAATAACTACATCGAAGCCCAAAATTGGCTTAAAATTACGGGACGTTCAGAAATGGATGTATTTTTTTAGTTGGTAGTTGCTCATTAATTCTGAATTTCCAGCGAAACCCTCAAAATCAGACGAATAATCTAAAATTCCAATAAAATCTAAAATCAAAATGCTTGATCAAGAACAGATTCATAAAATCGCCCATTTAGCTCGATTAGACATTACAACCGCAGAAGAAAATCAATTTTCGGGACAATTAAGTAATATTCTGGCTTACTTTGAACAATTAAGTGAGTTAGATACGACTGACATTTTACCGACAACGCGAGCGATTGAATTAAGTAACGTGACTCGTCCTGATATTTCGGTGGTTTATGAGCATCGAGAAGATTTATTAAAACAAGCTCCCGAACAAGAAGGGGAATTTTTCCGAGTGCCGCAAATTCTCAATACGGATGAAGAATGAAGCCTAATCTCTTTTATAGACGAGTGGGCGCAAAAAACAACATCCAAGTCTGATAAATTAACTCAAAAACAATTAAAAAAACTGAAAGTGACATTTTCGGGACTAGAGAGGTTATCTTAAAATAAGTATTAAAATATGTAAACTTTCGTAACTTAAAATTGCCAGACTTGGCTAACTGATGATCTCAAGCACCTCCCTTTTTGCCCCTGTTGACCTTGATTTGCGTCTCCTGACGGATAATCTGAAGCAACTTATCAGTGCTCGTCACCCAATTTTAGGGGCGGCCGCGGAACACTTGTTTGAAGCGGGAGGTAAACGCTTACGTCCAGCGATCGTGCTACTGGTTTCGCGGGCTACTATGTTTGATCAAGAAATTACGCCCCGTCACCGACGTTTGGCTGAAATTACGGAAATGATTCATACGGCTAGTCTTGTCCATGATGATGTGGTAGATGAATCTGAACTGCGTCGTAATGTGCCGACCGTTAATAGTCTTTTTGATAATCGGATTGCGGTACTTGCTGGAGATTTTCTGTTTGCCCAATCTTCTTGGTATTTAGCTAATCTGGATAATTTACAAGTTGTTAAATTACTTTCAGAAGTTATTCGAGATTTTGCTGAAGGAGAAATTTTACAAAGTATTAATCGTTTTGATGTTGATATCTCTCTCGAATCCTATTTAGAAAAAAGTTATTATAAAACCGCTTCTTTGATTGCCAATAGTGCTAAAGCTGCGGGAGTTTTAAGTGATGTACAGACTGAAACTGCTGAACAATTATATAACTACGGTCGGGATTTAGGATTAGCTTTTCAAATAGTAGATGATATTTTAGATTTTACCTCTCCAACAGAAGTTTTGGGCAAGCCTGCTGGTTCAGATTTAATAAGCGGTAATATTACAGCTCCTGTTCTATTTGCAATGGAAGAAAATCCTTATTTAATAACTTTAATTGAGCGGGAATTTAATCAAGAAGGAGATATTGAAAAAGCATTAGAAATTGTTAGAGAAACCCAAGGAATTAACAGAGCTAGGGATTTAGCGGCTTATCATGCAAAACTTGCCATCAAACAATTAGATTGTCTAAAACCATCGGCGGCATCTCATTCTTTATTTGAATTGGCGGATTATGTTTTAAGTCGTTTGTATTAAACTTTGTGGAAATATATGTGAACTATATTCTGGTAAACTTGCTTAGCAAAGATATTTCTGGGGATGAGATCAATGGCCTTAGTAATTAGTACCGTCAATATGAAAGGTGGCGTGGGAAAAACTACTTTAACCGTTAACTTGGCAACTTGTTTAGCAAAATATCATAAAAAACGGGTTTTAGTATTAGATCTAGATGCTCAAATTAGTGCGACTTTGAGTTTAATGTCTCCCCATGAATTTGCCCAAACTCGTAAAAAGCGTAAAACTCTGAGTTATTTAATTGATAATATTATTCAACCGAATCCTCACAGTAAGTTAGATGTATTTGATATTATTTGTCCTGCTGTTTGTGATGTTGAAGGTTTAGAATTGTTACCTGGTGATATTGAGTTATACGATGAATATTTAGTTTCAGAAATGCTCCACAAAGAAGCGCAATTAAACGAAGAATTAAATTTTCAAGCTGTTTGGAATAAGTTTGAATCGGTGTTAATTAAAAAAATTTTAGAGCCAGTTTTAGATGAATATGATTTTGTGATTATGGACTGCGCGCCTGGTTATAATTTGTTAACTAGAAGTGGGATTGCGGCCAGTAATTTTTATTTATTACCTGCTCGTCCTGAACCCTTATCTATTGTTGGTATTCAGTTATTAGAAAGAAGAATTGCTAAACTCAAAGAAAGTCATAAAGATTCGGATTTTCCTTTAAATATTAATTTGATTGGCGTAGTTTTTATTATGTCGGGTGGTGGTTTGCTTAGTCGTTATTATAATCAGGTGATGCGACGAGTTAAGGAAGATTTTAAACCTCATCAATTATTTGAAAATAATATTCCAATGGATGTAAATGTTGCTAAAGCTGTTGATACTTTTACTCCTGTTGTTTCAGCGATGCCTAATACTCAAGGTTCAAAAGCTTTCTTAAAGTTTACAGAGGAGTTTTTACAGAAAGTTGCGCTTTATGTTTAGTTTTATAGAACCCATTTGGCATCTTTTATAATGGAGCAAGTAAAACAGAGAGGAAACAGAAATGTACTCAAGTAGCTTAACGGATGAAGAGTGGTTAATCATGGAGTCGCTATTGCCCAAGAAAAAGCTGACTTGTCCGCCGAAATGGACTAAACGACAAATCTTAGACGGTGTTTTCTATCAACTTAAAAACGAACTAAATTGCGATCGCACTCTAATCATGGAAGCCAAATCCAAAACGCGATCGCATCTCTTCATTCCAATTTGAACAAACGCGATCATAATTGTATCTGGTTATCTTCATTGTTTATAAAAATCACTAGAAATGGATGCAAATTTTTCGGATTTTTGGCGATTGATTAAGGGCTATTTTAGAGAGAGAGAATGTTGAGTTTGCTTTTGTCAACTCAAACTTACAAGATCGACGATTGCACTAAAAATAGTAGGGTATGTTAATATTAGCGCACAAATAATAAGCATCAAAATGATAAGTTTCCATAAGAAAGGTGATCGCACTAAAACGTCGGATTGAATAAAGCTACAGTAGCAATTTTTTTGTTTACGCATTCTATAGTATTCTCTCTCCAAGCTAATTAAATTTGCTTGTCTAAAATGCTTTCTTTTTAAACGAAGATTATATGTTTTATGAAAATATTTGCTAATTTCACAACGAATCCATTTATCCAGATCTCTCAATTGTTCAATATCAGTAATAATGCAGAAAAATCCGAGCCAGTTTCTTTCTATTGATTGCTCCTGATCCTCATTTTTTATAACTCCACCGCATGATTCACAAATATAAGTACGACCCATGATTTTTTGATTAATTATCTTGATTAAGAAATTAAACCTTTTGCCATGATCAAATCCTGATTTATAGTCTTTTTCTGATTTAACAATATTGTTTTTTGATTTTGATTGATTATTAGAAGTTCCATTTATTTTTTCGTAAACTCCATCTTTAAATTTTTGGATATTGCTAGGTTTAACTCTAATTTTATTGATAGCAATTTCAAAGCCAACAAATTGTAAGCTTGTTTCTTGAAGATTAAAAATTTGGCTCAATAGGTGTTTCGGGGAGTTAA
>JANNLO010000062.1:0-20839 GCA_031396835.1 Snowella sp. SOY_38_metabat_116 | reverse complement strand
TGCTCGAAAAATGCCATAATCAAAATTAGTTTTCAAGGTGCGTAATCCCTGAATAATATCTGTATTTCCTACCACAAAACCAACTCGCCAACCTGCCATTGTATAAGTTTTAGATAAGGTATGAAATTCTACACTCAGTTCTTTAGCCCTAGGAATTTCTAATAAACTGGTAGGTTGATAACCATCAAAAGCTAATTCGGCATAACATAAATCGTGGACTAACAACACCTGGTAATGGTGCGCCCAATCAACGATTTGTTCATAAAATTCTCGTGGTGCGGTGGCACTTGTTGGGTTATTGGGATAATTGAAAAATAAAACTTTAGCTCGTTGGGCAACATCTTCGGGAATGGCATCTAGGTCAATTAACCAGTTATTTTCAGGTTTCAACATCAAATGATGAATTTCTCCGCCTGCAATCACTGGCCCGCGAAAATGCACAGGGTAAGACGGATTCGGCACTAAAACAAGATCACCTGGATTGATATACGCTAAAGCCAAATGTCCCAAACCTTCCTTGGAACCAACAAGGGGCAAGGCTTCAGTATTGGGATCAAGATCAACCCCATAACGACGCTGATACCATTGGGCAATACTCTGACGAAAACTATTCGTTCCTTCAAAAGGCGGATAACCGTGGGTTTGGGAAGTAGATAAAGACGCGATCGCAGCATCAATAACGGGTTGAGGCGCGAAACCATCGGGATTGCCCATGCCCAAATCAATTAAATCTAATCCTTGTTCTCTGGCTTTTGCTTTTAATTCATCTAATCGGGCAAAAACGTAAGGAGGAAGGGCTTTTAAACGATCCGCACGGCTAATCCAATTCAGGCTCATTGTCAGCGATATTAATACACATGAAGTCCTATTCTCTCATCTTTAGTGCATTTCTTACAAGTCATTTTTCAAAACTTTATTCAAAATCTTATCTTCCTGGGCTTAATGACTGGATTTCCATCAAAACAAACAAACTAAGTTGCTTAAAAAACGTGAGTTCGGAATAGAAAATAATAATAACTAATTAAAACAATTAAAGAAATCATATAAATTAATTTTTCTTTATTTATATGATTGAGTTCTTGCTAAAAAAAGCTAACATTTATATGGAGAAGAAGCTTAAGAATTTTGCCAGCTAGGAAGAGACGAAAAAATGAACTAGAATTAAAAAAAATCTATATTTAATATTTATTGAATGACACAAATACAATCTTTTAATGAACTTATTCTCCCTGCTCAATTAGAACTTCCGCAAGTGATTTTTTTTGACGCTATGGGAACCCTTTTTGGTCTGCAAGAAAGTGTCGGTGATATTTATAGAAAACTTGCTGAACAGTTCGGCGTTAAAGTTAATTCTCAGCAATTAAATCAGGCATTTTTTAAAACCTTTAAAACTGCCTCTCCTTTGGCATTTGGAGAGTCTGATCCAATTCAGTTGCAGAGGAAAGAATATGAATGGTGGTACGCGATCGCTGCTAAAAGTTTTGCACAAGTTACAAGCCTAGAAAAGTTTAGTGATTTTGATCTATTTTTTCAACAATTATATTATTATTTCGCCACTGAAAAACCTTGGTTTGTTTATCCTGATGTCTTATTAACCTTAACTTATTTGCAAAAACAGGGAATTGAATTAGGAATTATTTCTAATTTTGATAGTCGTTTATATGCCATTTTAACTCAGTTACAATTAAATACTTTTTTTAGTAAAATTACCATATCTTCTAATAGTGAAACAGCTAAACCTGATGCAAAAATTTTTAAATTAGCTCTACAAAAATTTAATTGTCTTCCCCACCAAGCTTGGCATATTGGTGATAGTTTAGAGGAAGATTATAATGGTGCAAAAACAGTAGGAATAAAAGCTTTTTTAGTTAAACATTCTAATATTTAATAATAAGTAATTAGATATTAAAAGATTCTAAAATGCGTAATCAGGATCAATATTTAATATCTTTTTATTAAAGCAAACATAAGTGATTTGGGGAGTTTTTATTTTAATTAAAATAGCGAATTTCGGATTCTGATATGGCAATACCAAAAACAAGAAGAATATTGCCAAATAAGAATTAGAGTGAACCTTGCTGAGATTGTATAAATTGTATCAGGGCATCGTATTTAGGAGAATTGGTGCTGTTCATCGTATCTAAAGCTCCCCAGCTACCATATCGACTAGATTGACCAATGTCGTTAAAGTAAGCAAATAAATCTCCGCCTGCATTCTTCCATCCATCTAATAACTGAGTTACTAAGGTTCCCATGCGCGGATCACTGTTGGCTTCTCTGAATAATCCTGTGATTGCATTGTTGTTCTGAACTGAACCATAGCCAGCTAAATGAGGGCCACCTTCATAGGCAATTAAACTTAGCCCCTTTTGTTGTGTCAATGTAGCATAGGAGTTGATCCAGTTAATGCTTTCTTGCATGGCTCCTCCTACTGGACTAGCTGGTAATTTGCCTCCTTGTGTTAACTCATCAAAAAGGTTGTTTAATGCACCACTGATATCTACTCCAGCTTCTCCGTTGTAAGATGCGGGCAGCCAACTTTGTAATGTTGCTTCATTTTTTTGGGATGCAACAGCATGTCCAAAGTAAGGGGCAATGGCGATCGCATCAATTCCTGTATTATCAGCAAACAATCGTTCGGCTTCAGCTAGAGCAGACTCGGCGGAAAAAGTACCAGCAGCCTGACCTCCTAAAACCCCGATAACTCTTTCCTTGTCGGAACCAAAAACAGAATCCCAAGTACGAGCTATTTCAGCAGTTCTACGTCCAAAATATGTCATTCTTCTTACATAACCACTAATAGCTTCAGCACGATTTCCCGATGAATCGGCATAAATGCTTTGACTAGCATAAGTTGGTTGACCCCATATATTTGTACCATTTTGTGGAGTCCATCCTTTGATTGTGTCACCAGTCGTTTCTGACCCATCACTATAAATAGTATTAGCCATATCTTCTATCTGACTTCCCTGCATAAAAGAATAGTTCCAGACCTCATTAGAATATTCAACATAGACTTTGAGATTGGGATTGAGATTATTTTTGACATAGGTTGCAAAATTCGTAATATATTGATCATCTGCCATAGCGGGCATACAAAACCAAGGATTGGTATTCGTTAAGTTTGCCAAATTTACCATCAACTCAACGGGTGTTCCTTTTTGAGTCCAACTTGCATCCGTCATCTCAGGTCGATCATCCCAAGTTTGTTGCGTTGAACCATTGATTTGCATCCAATCCATAAACCGAAAAGTATCAAATGGCTGAATTCTTTCAAGGTAATCTGGGTTGAAAGGTTGAACATTAACGTCATAGTTATTTTCCAATTCTTTAGGAATAATCCGAATATTGCGAATATAGTCTTGAGGATTGGTTTCTTTAATTTTTAGATAAGCCGCATGACCACCATTTGTAATATTAATCAGATCCCTGCCTTGGGTAGAGCTTATTTTTTGAGCATCAAAGCTATATTCCATCACACCTTGACCATCATAAAGAACAACAAATTCTCCCGATTGGCTCTGATTATTTCCCGTTAATAAGCTGGAGACAAATGTTCCGACATAGCCAGTTTCTCCTAATCCATCTAAAGTTTTTACCCAACCATTGGCATCTATTTGAATCGGTAGATTAGTATCCCACACATAATCTGCTTGACTTATCCAAGCTCGACTTGCTTTAAAAATGTCGGTAAGCGGCTGAGAAGTCGTATAATCAGCGAAACCAGCAAGATTCATACCGATTGGCGAGACATTATTGGATAGAGGCGGAGAAGTAACGTTAACCGTAACAGTCGCTGTCCCGAAATTTCCATTGCCATCACTGAGAGTGTAGTTAAACGTCGCTGTTCCAGTAAAGTCCGAATTAGGTGTAAATAAGATTGCCTTACCTGTATTATCAAGAATTAATTGTCCATTGACTGCATTTTGAAAACTAACAATTGAAAAAAGATTATTTGTACCAATAGCGTCATTGAGTAAAAGAGTCTGTTGACTAATAATTAAAGATCGGTCTTTTTTTATTTCAAAAAAGTCATTTTGAGGGGTAAGACTAAAGTCTTGAACATCAACAATAACGGTTGTCGTTCCAGTATTACCACTTACATCTCTAACAGTATATTGAAAACTAGCTATACCGACAAAATTTGTGTTAGGTTTGAATGTTTTTTTGCCACTACTATCAGTAATTATTCTTCCATTGATTGCATTTTTAAAACCAGTTATAGTCAGAGGTGCATTAGGGCTAATAACGTTATTTATTAAGAGACTATCATTAGCTAAAAGAGTGAAATTATTGATGATAAAAGATTGATTTTTAGTTGTTATTAAAGTATCAGTTTGAGCATTAACATTAACATTTTGAACATTAACGGTGACTGTCGCTGTTCCAACATTGCCATTTGCCTCCCTAACTGTATATTGAAAACTAGCGATACCGACAAAATTTGTATTAGGTTTAAATCTTTTATTGCCACTACTATCAGTCGTTAGCGTTCCATTGATCGGATTTTTGAAACCAATTATAGTGAGAGTTGAATTAGGAATAATAATGTTATCTATTAAGAGGCTATCATTAGCTAAAAGAGTGGAATTATTGATGACAAAAGATTGATTCTTCGTTGTTGTTAAGGTGTCAGTTTGAGCATTAACCGTAATATTTTGAACATTAACGGTGACTGTTGCTGTTGCAATATTGCCGTTGCCATCGCTAACTGTATATTGAAAGCTTGCTATACCAACAAAGTTTGTATTAGGTTTAAATCTTTTATTGCCACTACTATCAGTAATTATTCTTCCATTGACGACATTTTTAAAACCAGTTATGGTCAGAGGTGCGTTAGGGCTAATAATGTTATCTACTAAGAGTATATCATTAGCTAAAAGATTGGAATAATCAATAATAAAGGATTTATTTTTAGCAGTAGTTAAGGTGTCATTTTGAGCATTAACCGTAACAAAGCTAGCAGAAGATAAATACCTATTAGGAGTGAATTTATTAACACTTCGCAGACTATTTGTAGTTGAAAGACTAGAAGAATTTACTTGGGTCAAAGAGTCAGAAGACAGCAAATTAACACCAGAAGCCAGCATATTTTCAAGTTGACTACTGACATTTAAATTAATAAGGTCATTCTCATTTTGTTCAGCGTTTTTAAAAATTGAGCTAGCTGTTTTATTCGTGTTCATCATCAAGTTCCTCTAAAACTCAAGTATTTTTAAAATGTAAATCGATAAATTTGAATATTCTCAAAACGGTGCGGATATATTATTTAAGCTCGATGCTTCTAGGAATAATAAGATTAACTCGTAAGGGAATCTAAAATAAGTGATAAAGACATAATTAAAAGCGATTTTATACAGATGTCAGATTTTATAAATAAAATATTTGAACGATGAGCTAAGTGTCAAGGAATTACTTTATACTTCTTCAAAAATTTAGTTAGTTAAACATTAGTTTTTGAGTGGGAATCACCAAAACCAGAAAAAACTTTTGTTTATACTCTCATTTTTAACAGAAAACTATCTTTATCTCTACGGTAATTGCACGGATTTAATTTATTTTTGTAAAGGCTTACTTCCAATCATTCGTAAGTATGCTTTTTGTGTTAACTATTTAAGGCACACTGAAATTTACTGATGCGACATTAGTTTAAATTATAAATTTTGTAGATAAATCTACTCAAGCTCGATCATGGAGTGCTAAAAAACAGTAAAGTCTTCTTTATTTCAAAATAAATTGACACGCAGAAAAGCTAATTAAATTTAACTTTAAAGTTCATGGACTTCGACTAAATAATAGTTGTATGATATTTTTTTATTTGATTACTTAATTTAGGTTTAATTAACAATAATCTCTGAGAATCGCCACTTTTAATTAGCTTAATTAGAAAAAGTGGTAAGATAACTTTTTGACTCAGACTCAATTTAAAGACCAACATTAATGATTAAGAGTCCTCTTCGTTATCCTGGCGGCAAACAAAAAGCAATTTCTCAAATAGCTAATTATCTACCTCATCATTTTCAAGAATTCCGTGAACCCTTTTTAGGAGGAGGATCTGTCTATCTTTATCTTTTGCAAAAATACCCTGATTTAAAATTTTGGATTAATGATCTTAATTCAGAATTGTATTGTTTTTGGATTCAAGCACAAAATAATTTATCAAAATTAGTTGATGAAGTCTGGAAAATAAAAAATACGACAAAAGAAGGGCGTACTTTATTTAATACTTTAGCTGAAGTGGATAATAATACGATTAGTGAATTGGATCGTGCAGTACGTTTTTTTGTTCTGAATCGAATAACATTTTCAGGAACAATTGAAAGTGGCGGTTATTCAAACGCATCTTTTTTTTGTCGTTTTACAGAATCATCCATACATCGCTTATCTTATTTAGAAAATTGCTTTAAAAACACTTATATTACTAATTTTGATTATAATATTTTACTGAATGAGCCAGGTGAAAACGTATTTCTTTTTTTAGATCCTCCCTATCTTAGTAATACTAAATCCAGACTATATGGCAAAAAAGGGAACTTACATCTTAATTTTGATCACAATCTTTTTGCTGAATTAATGTCAAAATGTCAGCATCAATGGTTAATTACTTATGATGACTGTGAGCAAGTTCGTGATAACTTTTCTTTTGCCTATATTTATGAGTGGAAATTGCAATATGGAATGAATAATTATAAACAAAAAACAGCTAAAAAAGGTAGTGAACTTTTTATTACAAACTATCCTGTTAAAAATAATAATAATTTTACGTTTACTAATTTGTGAAGATTGGAAGGTAATTCAGTCTTAGAGAAAATGAGATCTTGCTAATAAATAGATCCACAAAAAAAAGATGAAAGTTGATCTTAATCTTGATCATTTTTCATCTCTAAATTTATTTAATTTTTATGATTAGAATTTAAGCAACTAAAGCTTTTTGTAAACATTGAGCGACTGAAGCTTTTTCTAATAAACCTAGAACTTCGCCCGTTTCTCGAATCACTGCTAATTGAGAATTATTAGGTTGTTCTAGCAATTGAGCGATTTCTAAAAGGGATTGATTGGCTTTAACAGTTTTTAAGTTTTCTGTCGATTGCATTGTTTGATGAATGGTTAATTCTGTCCAATCTGAAGTAGGAATTTTCTTTAAACCATCAACTTCTAGGGTTCCAACTAATTGACCGAATTCATTAGTAACTAAAAATTTGCGCCAGCTTTCTTTGCCAATTACATAATTATTAACAAATTCTCGCAGTGTTAAACCTTCAGTAACAATAGGACTGTTGGGAATAACGGCTTCTTCAGCAGTATGGCTTTCTAAACTGTTTTTAACTTGAGCATTGCGAGCAGAAAATCCAGCATTTTGTAACAAGAACCAGCCAATTAATAATGTCCAAAAATTACCAAAAGGACTAATTCCAAGAATCCCTAAGCCACCGATCGCAACTGCTCCCCAACCAAATATTTGTCCTGCTCGACTAGCAACAATAATTCCTTGATTTTGATTTCCTGTTATTTTCCAAACCAGTGCTTTGAGAATATTTCCACCATCTAAGGGTAAGCCAGGGATCAGATTAAATAATCCTAATGCCAAGTTAATAGAAGCAAGTAGGGCGACAATTGCAGCAGCAGGTAAAGGTAGGCTGATATTAATACCAATTACCGTCAAAACAACGAACAAAATTAAACTCACTAATGGCCCCGCGATCGCCACTCCAAAAGCTTCCAAAGGCGTTTTAGATTCTTTTTCTAAATTAGCTAAACCACCGAACAAAAAGAGCGTAATTGATTTAACTTCAATTCCTTGAGCAAGGGCAACTAGACTATGACCCAACTCATGGGCCAGTACTGATGCGAATAGGAGTAACGCAGTTGCAAAGCCCAAAAGCCAAGGCGTTACGCCAGATAATTGCGGAAATTGGGCTAATTCTTGTCCATAACTGAGGGTGACAAGTCCCAAAATTAAAAACCACGATGGATTCACATAAAACGGAATGCCAAATAATGTACCAACTTTTAAGTTACCGTTCATCGGAAACTCTCCTATTTAGAGTGGGCAAAAGATCAATTTCTTTTTGCGATGTTCTGATTGTAACGAAATGTAAAGTCAATTCTCAGGAATAGCACACCGTAAAAACCGTAAGAAAAAGTTCGGCTTTCAATTAATACTGATTTGTCAGGGAAAATTTTTCTGTTAATTAACTATCTAATTTGCTTTTTATGGATTTTTAACTCACTTGACTTTGATTTAGGAGAACAACTTCTGCTTCATTGCTTTCTCTGGCAACTCGAATAATTAAGGCTGTTAAAATTAAACAGGAAACAACAGAACTTCCTCCATAGCTAAAGAGCGGAAAGGGTAA
This sequence comes from Snowella sp. SOY_38_metabat_116, assembly GCA_031396835.1. Taxonomy (GTDB): domain Bacteria; phylum Cyanobacteriota; class Cyanobacteriia; order Cyanobacteriales; family Microcystaceae; genus Snowella. The sequence goes on along the minus strand of JANNLO010000062.1, from coordinate 12,482 downwards.
ACCCGTTGTTGGTAAAGCACCTGTTGCAACTCCAATATTTAGTAAGGATTGACCTACCATCACGACCATTACACCCAAAGCAATCAAACGTTTAACCCGATGACGACAACGCAGGGCAACTCTCAGAGCAAAAGTCGCATAAAGTATCAAAAGACAAAGCAAGGCAATTCCACCCATTATTCCAAATTCTTCTGCAAAAACAGAAAAGATAAAGTCAGTGTATTGAATAGGAAGATAAAATAATTTTTGTTGAGAAAGTCCGTAGCCTGTTCCCCAAGTTCCACCTGAACCGATCGCGTATAAACTTTGTACTAATTGATAGCCATTTCCCATCGGATCTGCCCAGGGATCAAGGAAAGAGGTAACTCGTTTTCGTTGATATTCTTTCAAGCTAATACTTAAAACTGCGGTCATTACTCCTAATAAAGCGGTTGTTCCTAAATAGCGAAACGGTAGTCCAGAAGCCAAAGCAATTAACCAAATCGTCATGCCACAAAGAGCCGTTGTACTTAAGTTTGGTTGTAATAAAATGCCAGCTAATACTAACCCAAAAATTCCTAGCCAAGTGAGTCGGACTTTCCAAGGTAGTCGATCCCAGCTACCAAAAATTCGCGCACTTTGAATCACCAAAAACGGTTTCATCAATTCTGAAGGTTGCAATAAAAATGGCCCGATCGCAATCCAACGAGCTGCTCCATTAACTTGGGTTCCGAGTCCGACTAAGGTTGAAACAATTAGACCCAAAAATAAAAACACCATCCAAGGAGCAAGGTTGAGCAGATAAGTCAACGGCGATCGCACAATAAAATTAAAGATAATCATCCCGAACCAAACAAAAAGAACTTGGCGTTTGATGATATAAAATCCATCGTCAAAATTGGCTTCTCCTTCGGGAAAAGAGGCAGAATACAAAACAATCAGCCCAATAAATAACCAAGCTAAAGTTAACCAACGTAACAGACGGGCTTCTCCCGACCAATTTTTGACATCTGGATCATAAAAGGGAAATAAATAACGTAGTAGTACGGATGCTTTAATGAGCAATCTCCTCCTTTCTTAATTTGTTAACAACTTATTTTATTTGAATTTTATGTTTTTATAGTTTTTATTTAATAAATCAGCTTGTCTAATTGAAGATGGCTTTTAAAAGTTTGTTCCCAAAACTATTTTGACATTATTCAGAACCAATTTTTGTTTCTCTTTTCTAAGTTTTAGAGGCGATCGCGCCAATTTTTTAGCCAAACATTTTCAATTAGAAAGTTTAATGAGATGATCAGAATCTGGAGAATATTAAATCGTGACAGTTGAAACGATAGATTTGTTTTTCTTAAAACCCAAAAATATTTAATTTTTTAAGTAATTTCCCTAAATCATGAATCAATCTCCTAGTAAAGATGATCAAAAAAGTTTTTGGTCTGAGCTACGTGAAAATGGACAAATTGTTATTATTGCTTTGCTTTTTGCTTTTTTGATTCGGACTTTTGTGGCTGAACCCCGCTATATTCCTTCTGATTCCATGTTACCAACGCTGCAACAGGGCGATCGCCTAGTCATTGAAAAATTATCCAATTATTTTGGGTCACCTCAATCGGGTGATATTGTCGTTTTTACGCCACCTGATTCGTTATTAACTCAAGGTTATACATCCGAACAGGCATTTATTAAGCGAGTTATTGCGACTGAAGGGGAAACGGTTGCAGTGAAAAATGCTCAAGTTTATGTTAACGAACAACCATTGTTAGAAAATTATATCCTCGAAGCTCCCAAATATAATTTACCGACCGTAAAAGTTCCTAAAGGTTATCTTTTTGTGATGGGAGATAATCGCAATAACAGCAATGATTCGCATATTTGGGGTTTTTTACCAAAGAAAAATCTGATTGGCCAGGCAGTTTTTCGCTTTTTTCCTTTTGATCGTTTTGGCAATCTTTAAAGAGGTCATTTTTGCCCAAATTAACTACTCTAGAATCTTAAGATTTTGTTAACAAACTAGCTAGACGTTTTTATAACTCAATTAGGATTCAGAAATCACAATTTTAATAAATTATTAAGAGAATTTAATCGGCTGAAAAAGGCTCGTAGAAAGTATAATTGACGGTAATCAATGTTTCATCTAAAACAAGCTAAAACAAGAGGAATAGATAAATAATGGTGAAATCTTTAAGAAAAATAGTAACGGTTGGATTATTGTCCATCTTACTTTTTGTGACCTTAACGGCCTGTTCCCCCAAGCCAACTTCTCGCTTTGATCAAGCACAACAAGAAAGTACTCAGCGTGGAGCCAGTGCGGTTGTCAAAAAATCTGAACAAGGCAGTAGCTTTAACAAATTTTTCCCTAAATCTGGGGAAGGCTATGACCGAGTTTATACTCAAGAAAAAAAGGGCTTTGCTGAGGCAAAATTAAAGAAAGATGGCAAAGATTTAGCTGTTATGGCTATTTCTGATACGTTAAATACGCCCAATGCGGCCGCCAAATTTCAACAAAGTACGGCAAAAATTGGGGGATTTCCCTCTGTTCAACAAGGTAGTACGGCAACGGCTGTTTTAGTCGCAGATCGATATCAGGTGAAAGTGTTATCTCGTGATCCGTCTTTTAGTGCCAGCGATCGCCAGACTTGGTTAGAAAAATTTGACCTCAAAGGTTTATCCCGATTGAAGTCCTGACTTTTTTTAAATAATTCTCGAAAAAATTAATTAATTGCAACTAAGAAATTAACAATAATCATTAAAACTTTAGGAGATTCGCAAGTGAGTAAATCAATTTTTGAATTAGTGGATCAACTGCCGACTGATAACTTAACAATCAAATCTTTGAAGGCACTGGATTTTGTGATTCCTGGTGAATGGAAAAATTTGGTGGGTTTTGAAAACACTATTCGTACCATTACAGGCGAAACCGATGAAGATATGATTCAGCAAATCGGCGATCGCGCAGTGTTTTTGTATAACGACAAATCCCAGGGATATCAAACGGCTCTTTGGCTGTACCAAACCATTGATAGTGCAGGTAGTGCGTTGGGAACAGCCGCTTTAGCTAGTAAAATTGGTGAAAATGTTGGTTTTCTATCTTTCTTGGGTAACATCACTCCCAAAGCAGACAAAGCCCAAACTATTGATTTATCCTTAAAAGTCATCGTTGAATTATTAGCTTTTTGCCAAATTAACGGGATTCCAGGCGATAGTATCGGGGATTTTCTGGGCGCTTTAGGCGATTATAGCGGTGAGTCTTTAATGCGGATGGCCGCCCTGGTTTGCTTTGATGGCTTACTTCCCCTTGGCCCTAATTTTATTCTCAGTGTTCGCGATCGCCTGGGACAATTAAGTCCAAATGACCTACAAGAAAATCAAGCTTTTCGACAAATTAATGACCTAATTCCAGGCGGAAATCCCGCAGGCAAATTAAGCTTTATTGGTGAAAGTTTTAGTTCTGTTTCGGGTTGGATGACTAATTTCGTTAGCGATCGCGGTTTAACGCCCCAAAGTGTTGCCCAAAATTTATCGAAATATGTTGAAATTGCCGATGATAAATTGGACTATGTTGCCGCTTTTCTGGACATGAGTACCAATTATTATGAACATACGGGAATTCAAACTCTAGCACATCGTTTAATTGAACGTGCCGTTGCCGAAATTTAAGAAAAATATTTACCAAAAATAATTGAAATTTATTCCCCTCAATCCTATTTTGGAAAGGGGATTTTTTTGAATTTAAAAATAAGTTATCACATTAAGCTATTCCTGCACCAAGTTGCTTAGAAAAAAATATTTAGAGAAAAGTTAATAAATCCGTATCGACTGGGAACCATAAAACTAAGCCTGGCAATTTTGCCCTAATTAAAACTGCTCAATTGATTATTAGGATCTTTTTATTTCAAGATCTAGCAATGGCTCAAAATAGTTCAATTAACTTTATTAATTAACGATAATGAAAACAGTCAAAACTTATTTTCTGGATGGTTGTAAGTACGAAATACGCTATGATGAACAATTTTTAAGAGGGAAAAAAAAACACATACTTTGTATCTGGAAAAATGACAAAAGAATAACCTCTGGGTTGTGTTGGAATAGTCCCACTGCTGCTTACAACAATCTTGATATGTTCATTGATGATATAGCGTTTATCGTGGCAGAAAAACATCTCAACTCGCCTTGGAATATTATTTTGAAATCCATGCCAAATAAAGTTTTTAAAAATTGGGTAGTGAATAAAAAGCAATAGGTTTCAGTTAATTTTTGTTAGTTTTAAGCGCGATCTATGATTTTTTTTAGATAGTTTATTAATCTGATTTCAGGAAATTTTGATAACTTTCAGTTAACTCTTTGACCGCTAATTCATAAAATTTTTGTCCATGTTCTGGTGTTGCTAAATCGGGATTAGAACCCATTCGACCATCGGGGTAGCGACGACGAAAATCTGTGGCTCCATAAATAGCGTGACCTGTTGCAACGGGACTTGATAAAAAGGCAGTTTTAATAATTTCAGGATAGACAAATTGGGTCAGAGCAATCTCGCTTGGTGTTGCATGACTGCCTTCTTGATCGCCGTATAATTCCTTCGCTAATTGATAAACCGACCGACCCATAAACCAATTTCCTATTTGGCAACGAACCTTTTGTGCATGGGGAATTTTTGCCATTTCTAAATGATAATATGTTTCAGAAAAAGCCGCTTTTAAGGTTGCAATATTGCCGCCATGTCCATTGATAAAGAAAAACTGTGTAAAGCCTGTTTTGGTTAAACAAGTTAGATAATCTAGAATCATTTGAATCATTGTGCTGGGGCGCAAACTAATACTTCCTGGAAAATTAGTGTGATGGAGAGCCATGCCAATATTAATAGTTGGAGCAACGATCGCATTTGTCGCTTCTCCAACTCCTTTTGCGATTACTTCTGCACAAATGGCATCTGTTCCTATTAATCCTGTTGGGCCATGTTGTTCCGTTGACCCAATCGGAATAATAATACCTTGGGAGGTTTGTAAGTAATTTTCAATTTCTGGCCATGTGCTTAATTGTAATAGCATTAATTTAGTTTTATTTGGATAAAAAATGATTAGCAATGAACCATTAAATATTGTCCATTGCCGTTATATTCGCCGTCACAACTTGCAAAATTGGCAACAAACCAGATTAAATAAAATCGCCAGATTCGACGAAATTTATCATAGTTAATGCCGTAGTTCAAATTTTTAACGGTGGCTTGGGAATCATCAAAATTCTGCAACCAATTGGCAAAAGTTTGTGAGTAATTAGAGCCATTTAGATACCATTGATTAATAGTTTTAAGGTCTTTATTATAACTAGCAATGGCATCATATTTCCAGTAACGACCGTGAGGAAAAATATATTTATGGGTAAAAACGCTGGAGATATTATTCGGTGTGCGAACGGTGATGATATGAATAAAAACTCGTCCGTTATTTGTCAGAAAAGATGCTAATTTTTGAAAAGCTTGGGTCAAATTACCGACATGACAAAAAACACCGATTGAAATAATTTTGTCAAATTTTGTCTCAAATTGAGCATCGTTCAAATCTCCTTCATAGAGCGTAAATCGACCTGAACTTAGATAACTTTCGGGATCTTGCATTTTTTGACGCATATATTTACATTGTTGATGGCTCAGATTAATTCCAGTGAACTGAACATTAGGAAATTTGGACAGAATGTAATTTGCCATACATCCCCAACCACAGCCAAAGTCTAGAATGCGATCGCCGTCTTTTATTTCTAATTTTTCAATGACATCATCAATCATTTGTATCTGAGATTGTTCGAGATTCGCCGCTCCTTTTTCCCACAAACCCATACTATATTTTGGATAAATGATTTTGCTATCGCCTAACATTGTATTCAACATTGCTTGGGGCAAATCGTACTGAATTTTCATTAAATCGCGCGGCCCTTCGGCGGTATGGTCAGTTTCTGTTAATACCCATTCGTAGGGAGCCAGGAGAGAAGGAAAATGTTTAAAAAAGATGGGCATAAAAGTATCAAACAGCGATCGCAAAACCGAATCTGGAACTTCTAAACCGTTGATATAAGACTCTGCCACTGCCATTTGGACTGCATTAACCGAACTGACAGCCAGACGAGTTGCACCGTAAGCGATCGCACTTTTGCTGTGAATATCTCCCACGAGAGGAAGATGTTTTTCGACATTTTGAAAAAGGGTTGAAGAAGTCATATTTATACTCGATTGTTAAAAGATGCCGTAATTCTATCCCAACAAAAATAGGTTGCAACAAAATTACAAGAGCGAGTACATAAATATTTAACTTAGACAATTATTTTCAAATAACCTTTTATTAGTATTAGTATTAGGATTAATTAAGCAAAATATAGTTTAATATATACAGACATACCTTAATCGGTGGTCATCCTGTATGAAGCTCTCGGATTATGCGGAACAAATTGGAATTTCTTACCAGACGGCATGGAGACATTTCAAAGCTGGCAAAATCCCATACCCCACAAGCAAACTGCCATCGGGGACTGTGATTGTAGATTATAACCCAAATTTGCCATTACAAATGAAAGGCAAGGCGGCTATTTATGCCCGTGTGTCTAGCGCGGAAAATAAAGACAACCTAGAGCGTCAAGCTGAACGACTGCAAGCCTATGCTATTGCTAGAGGGTATCAGATTCAACACGTTGTAAAAGAGACAGGGAGCGGCTTAAATGACAACAGAAAAAAACTAGCAAGGTTGCTGACCAAAGAAGATTATGAGGTCTTGATCGTGGAACATAGAGACAGACTGTGCCGCTTTGGTAGCAACTATATAGATATTTTACTAAAACGCTGCAATGTCACCTTGGCTATCGTCAACAAGGTTGATGACAAACGCGACGACTTGATGACTGATCTAGTTGCAATCATCACAAGTTTTGCCGCCAGACTTTATGGACAACGCAGAGGCAAGCGGAAGACAGAAAAGATTATTGCAACCCTACAGTCCGAAAATGATTGCGAAGAAATGTCAAAATCTAGTCAAACATAGTCAAATGCGCTATATTGGATTTAGTCCAAAAAAGGGGTCGAAATGTCCTATCAAGTAGAACAGCACCAGATCAAAAAAAGTAGTCCTTGGTGGTATTACTGTGAAACTGTTTGTTTTTCTTCCAAAAACCTGTTCAATACTGCTCAATACTCTAACCGCCAAAGCTTTATTTATGGTCACGGCGTTATAACTCAGGGAGCAATGGACAAGTTGTTCAACTCGGACATTAACTACAAGGCCTTGCCAGCAAAGGTGAGCCAACTTGTTCTTCAGCAGGTGTCTGATAGCTGGACTTCCTATTTTGCTGCTTTAAAAACATGGAAGAACGATCCGTCTAAGTTTACAGGCAAGCCTAAAGTACCTGGCTACATGGATGTAGTTGGGCGAAATTTAATAAAGTTCAACAAACAAGCTATCAGCAAAACCGCTTTCAAAAAGGGTTTTATTGTCCCGTCAATGTCTCTAATTCAAGTCCCTGTTAAACCAGGATTAAAACTAGATGACATTGTAGAAGTAAGACTCGTCCCTAAAGTCGGGTGCTATATTTTAGAAGTGGTTTACGATGATGGCTTGTCCAATCAAAAGTCAATCCATAAAGGACTATCGGCAGCTATCGATATTGGCATAGATAACTTGGCAACAATTGTATTCTCAGATCCTACCATTCAGCCTTTGGCAGTTAATGGCAAGCCTTTGAAAGCAAAAAACCAATGGTTCAACAAAAAAGTTGCCAGATTGCGTTCTATACTCAAAGTTGGAACTTCTAATAGAATCCAGAATGTAGTCAGGAGCCGCAATAATTTTGTCCACTCCTATCTCCATCAAGCAACTTCTAAAATTGCCGCAGAGCTTGGTCATATCGGAGTAACAGAGGTTGCTATCGGCAAAAATCCTCAATGGAAGACTGAATGCGATATGGGGACTCGAAACAATCAGCAGTTTGTTCAAATCCCCCATGCCAAGTTCATTTCAATGTTGACTCAAAAGCTAGAGAAGCGAGGAATTACCGTAAAGGTGGGTGAAGAATCTTACACCAGTAAAGCTTCATTTTTAGATTGGGATACCATCCCAACTTGGCAACCTGGTAAATCTAATCAAATAAAGTTCTCTGGCAAGCGTGTGGCAACAAAAAAATACCGCTCTCAAAGTGGGGCGGTGATCCATGCTGACGTAAACGGTGCGTTCAACATTGGACGAAAAGTAATTCCTAACTCTTTCGACTGCCTTAAGTTGATTGTAGAGCGGAATAGAGGTTGTGTGGTAGCACATCCTAGACGGATTAATATTCCGTTCCAAATGACTAAATCGAAAGGTATGAGCGGGTCTGCCCATATCTGACTATTGCTTTAGTAACTATATCTTGACACAACAGTAAAAAATAGAGTGTTTTTATGTTATCTATTGATGCCCTTCCGCAGACTTCTGTGAATAAATTAGCTCAAACTCATCGTATTTTAGTCGTTGAAGATGAAGATGTGATTCGGCAAATGATTGTTATTGCCCTAGAAGAAGAAGGATATGAAGTTGTAGTTGCGATCGATGGACGAGCAGCTTTATCTTTAATCGAAGAAGCAGAAAAAAATCTGACAAATCCTTTTTTTGATCTGGTGATCTTGGATCTCATGTTGCCCCAAATCAATGGTTTAGATATTTGTCGTTTAGTGCGTTATCAGGGCAATATTATCCCTATTTTGATTCTGAGTGCCAAGGCCAGTGAAACCGATCGCGTTTTGGGTTTGGAAGTTGGAGCAGATGATTATTTAACAAAACCTTTTAGTATGCGGGAATTGATCGCCCGTTGTCGTGCCTTAATTCGTCGTCAAAATTTTAGTACAACCGTCACAACTCCCTATCGTAAATATCGGGATTTAGTTTTATATTCCACAGAATGTCGTGTTATTTTGCGGGGTAAAGAGGTTTCCTTGGCTCCCAAAGAATATCGTATTCTAGAGCTTTTTATGAGTTATCCCAAAAGAGTTTGGTCGCGAGATCAATTAATTGAAAATATTTGGGGTGCAGATTTTCTGGGAGATATGAAAACCGTTGATGTGCATATTCGTTGGCTACGAGAAAAATTAGAAATTGATCCAAGTCAGCCTGAATATATTGTTACCGTGCGGGGTTTTGGCTATCGGTTTGGTTAAGGAGATTTTTTTCCCACTCTGCATACTCTAGCATCATGAATTTTCTCGCATTATTGTTGGGGGTAGCGATCGGGTTTGGCATCGGAGCTTGGGAACGCTTTCGTCTGAAAAGTCGCATCAAACCGCTTTTAACTGCTTTACCTGATACGGCGGATTTGGCCAACTCTCTTTCGTTTACTTCTTTGGTTCGACGAGAAATTTTTCATCTGTCAGAAAAATACCAACAAAGTCAAGCTGAATTAACGCTCTGGAAAACTTTACTGGAGCAATCTCCCATTAGTTATCTCTGGGTGGATGGCGAAAATCATTTATTGTGGTGCAATCAGGCGGCTCGTGATTTATTACAAATTGATCGATGGCAAGAAGGGCAATTGCGTGTTTTATTAGAATTAGTTCGTTCCTATGAATTGGATCAATTAATTGAACAAACTCGTCTCCAACAAACTTCCCAAATTAAGGAATGGATTTTTTATCCTCTCCCTTCTGGCGGTCTAGATCCTCAACAAAATCTAACAACCAAATCTTTAATGCTGAGAGGTCATAGTTCTATTTTTCCTCAACAGGAAGTCGTGGTTTTTTTGGAAAATTTACAACCTTTAATTGAATTATCTCTACAACGCGATCGCGATTTTTCCGATCTAACCCATGAATTACGAACTCCATTAACAGCAATTTCTCTCGTGGCGGAAACTCTTCATAAACGATTGCAAGATACAGAGCGGACTTGGGTTGAGCAAATGCTTCAAGAAATTGATCGCCTTAAACATTTTGTTGAAAATTGGTTAAATTTAACTCAAATCAAAGAAAAGTCTAGTCAATTTCTTCACTGTGAATCAGTCAATCTTCGAGAAATAATCCTTTCTAGTTGGCAACGTTTACAACCTTTAGCAACAAAAAAGCAAGTTACTCTTGATTATCAAGAAACAGTAATTTATTTTATTAATGCCGATCGCGATCGTTTAATGCAAGTATTTCTGAACTTATTTGATAATAGCTTAAAATATAGTCCTAGTCAGGGAAATGTTCAAGTAATTTTCAAAGAATTGAATGAAGAAGCATTATTACAAATTCAAATAATTGATCAAGGATCGGGTTTTAATCAGACCGATTTACCCCACGTTTTTGAGCGATTATATCGGGGTGATCCTTCTCGGACTCGTCAAGGTTTAAGTCAGCGTCGTCAAGGCAGTGGTTTGGGTTTAGCGATCACCAAAGAAATTATAGAAGCTCATGGCGGTTTTATCAAAGCTGAAAATGATGCTCAAACGGGAGGAGCTTGCTTGACGTTGTGTTTGCCATTCAATTCTGAAAATTCTCTATCATAAAATTACTTAAAATTAGTTTTTAAAAAGCAGCACTAAAGCGATAATTAAGAATCTAAGAAGTAGTTAAAAAAATAATTTAAAGATGCAAAAGCATAAAATTTCAAACAAGCATTCTAAATAATTAGGTTAAAAAGTACCGATCAATTAAGTATAAATAGTTGATAAAAGATGACATTATTATCATATTTTAAATCAAAAAAAGATTGCTAATCTCGTTCTTTCCTTGACTAATTAATCTATTTCAAAATGATGTTGCGATCGCGGAGCGGCACTGTGTGATCGCATGATTGAAAAAATACTTTAAATCACCAATTTTTAGGTTGAAAATCAGAATTATTCAAAATTGAAACCGTCTCGCCCGCTTGAGCTAACACAAACAAACCTTGACGATAGGCATATTTATCCGCTCCTTCTTCAATCTCAATTCCTGCGACGGCTCCATATAATCGTTTTTGAGAATATTCAGGAAAGAATGTCCGAAATTTCTCTAAATCTTCAATCAGTTCTTTAATATCATTGACTCCCAAACTACTTTTAACTTCCACAATCAAAACATGATTTTCATTGGTCACCAGAACATCAATTTCTAAGGTTTGGCCGTTTAATCGTTTTTTAACCCGTTGACTAACTTGATGAACAGGAATTCCTCGTTTCAGAAAAATTATTTCACAGGCAGGAGCAACCATGTTTTCAACGAAACGCCCCCATTTTCCGCCCAGCTCTCCAATTTTTTTGTTGACCTCACGAATTTGACGGTCTGTTTCTTGTCCTTGCTCTTTTAAAAGGCGTTCAGTTTCTCGAAATCGTTGTTCCGTTTCTTTTTGAGCGGCGGTCAATTCAGCGAGTAATCGCCATACGTCATCAGCAGTTGTTGTCATGATCTAATTTTCCTTAACGGTTGTCCTATTCACAATTTTATCTTGTTAAATTGCGATCGCTTGCCTTTCATCAACGAGAAAGACGCGATCGCATTAATTAAAAAAAAGTATAGACAAGTATCAAGTATTCAACCACAACAATTGGTATTTTATGAGACCGCTACTTACTTATATTCATTGATGTCATTATCAGTAACATAAGCCACTACCAGACTTGTCTTTTGACCATCGGTAGTAACAATGACATCTTTGCACCCTAATGTTTTTTTCATCTCGGCATCGGCATCAGCTAAGGTTGCAGTCTCTGGTAAAAATACCACTATTGGCTGAGCTTGATCTCCCTGACCCTTTCGCCAATCAAGGTAATCTTGTAGGGTTGGCGGTGGTGTATTTTGTTCACGTTGGTCTAAAAAAGCTGATACATTAACTCTGTAGACTAAATCGACGTAAGTTTTTATCTTTGTCGTTGCGTCAATGTTAACCACAATTGTTCTATATCGATCTTTATCACGTAACTCATTAAAAACCTCTTCTAATAGTTTGCTGGTATCATCCTGAGAGAAGACAAGACCGTTTGCGAGAGACTTTAGTGAAATGTTTGCCAGCTTATTGTCGGGCGGCGCGGCCGAAACTAAATCACTTCTAACTTGCTGAAACACAGTCGCATTTCGATCGGTAGCACTTGAAGCGGCCTCAAAGGCATTGCGCGAAAAATAAAATGCCAGAATCGTGCCTACCCAAGTTCCGTATAAAGGTAGCGTTGAATCCATTACCCGTTGTGAGACCATCGACCTGTCTTCAGAATCTTTCGCTTGCCAAATTACTATACATGATACCAATAAGATTGATGCTATCGCACCAAAAAGAACCCATGCGGCCATCTTGTCCCTATTTCGAGCATCTTGTTTTTCGCGCGACACAATCCCTTGTTGAATAGTCTGGGGCGTTGGGGGCTGATTTGGGATAGGTGTACTGCTGGCTGGAGGAGGGGTCGGAGAGATAGTCATAATGAAGATTACTATAAATGTTAAAACAAACAAGACTCAAACAGAATTTACTTTTCTCTAGATTATATTAGCCATCTCAATCTAATGAAATAAAGTATAAAACCCGCATTCAGCAGGTTATTTAAGA
>JANNLO010000054.1:0-2564 GCA_031396835.1 Snowella sp. SOY_38_metabat_116 | reverse complement strand
GGGTAAATCTGTTAAGCCGTGCATTTTTCGGCAAAATTCTCGTGCTGTTAAAAGGGGGGGATCAAATTCGAGAGGATAGTTGATTTCCAGGCAACTTAATTCTGAATAATGGTCTTCTTCTTGGTTAACGGTTAACCCATTTGTTGATACCATAATGATTACTCTCCGTGTCTATTTCGTTTGGCGTTGGGGGGAAATCGTCGAGGCTAAGTGTTCCCGCACCTGCCTCGGCGTTCAATTTTTGAGGTTTTTTTGTAAAATAGTAGTCCATGATAGTTTCTGATTGGATTGTGTTATGGATAATGATGGAGTTACAGCAGTTTGCGAGCAAATCCACTACAGGAATAAATTAGTAAATGCTTTCTAGCACTGGCTTTGAGGGTTTGCATACATGACATAGCTGATTCCAATTTGCTGTAAAAATGATGAGAAAGGTTTAAATTATCGAATATCGAAAAAAAAAGATTGAATAAATTTCTGGTTAAAAGATAGAAATTCAAAAATAGTCGCAAAAATCCCGATGAATTTATTGACTAAGGATGTAAATTCATAAATACTGAAAACATTCCAGATTTCGACTCGAATATTTCAGTAAATTAGCTATTTTTAACGACGGAAAAGAGAATTTTTTTTCTTATAAGGCGTTTGGAAAGGATTAAATTTCGTGAAAGCATGGCTTTTTTAGCCATCAGACGAAACTTTTCCTCGTTTTCCTACAGAAAAATTATTTGTCTTAAACCTTTCCTCAAAATTTCAAAAATGGTATGATTTAATCGAGATAATTTGATGAATTTAGCAGAATAGTCATAATTTTGACCTGTAAAGTTTGTCGGTATAAAGGGAGTCAAGCCTGATTTCCATCTAACAACGGACTCCGCTTGTTCGCCTTTGCTGAGTATTATAGCAATGATAATTCGATGCGAGATCATTTTTAACAGATTTATTAAAAAATATTTTTCCCCCGTGTTATTTTTGAATAAATCTGCCAAACTCTTTTGAGAAAAGTGGTTAAGACCTATTCTGTGGGAGTGATTTCTGCTTCTAGCACCTTGCTCTGATTTTCTGGGATTACCTCGTTCTGAACCGACGCTTCAAAACCGACTTCATCAGTCTCGGCCTCTTCTTCTTCAATGTTTCGTAGCCAGATAAAGGTGGTATTCCCATCTCGCTCTTCCTCAATGTAAGGGAGATCCACACTCCCCAACTTACCGTTGAGATCAGAGTATCTGACTGAGCGACGGGTAACTAGATTGCCTGGTTCTGATTCTTCCTTGCGTTCATCAATATAAAAGGCATTAGAGCCTATGTTGGTATTCACATAGGAGTCCAGTATGGTATTTAAGTCTTCCATTGAAAAAGGCTTTTTCAGAAATTTTCGGACACCGTAAAACATCAGTTGCTCCAGGAAGGCATCGCTGGCCTGATAGCCAAAGGCTAAAAAGCCATTGTTTAAATTCAATCGATGAATGCCCAATTGATGGATATCTTGCAGAAAGTTGAGCCAGTTATATTTTTCTTTACTGGTTTTGATTTTGCGGTTAACCTCAAAAAAGATGGTATAAATGGGCGGTTTTCCCTTCTTTTTGGCTAGGGGATGGGGATCTCCATTGCGAGATAGTAAAATTTGTAAGGCTTTTCGATAGGTAGGACAGTGAATGAAGACAAACTTGTGTTTTGCTTCCTTGGCGTTTTTTCGCATAGGCTTGTCGCTGAGTTGACTCAGTTGAGCCGACATAAACTTAGGCGGATTGAAGTGTTGTACGAGTTGAGTCGCACTGAGGGGATCGCTATCAACGTAGAGGATATAAATTGGCTCATTCATGTCGCTAAAATGGCTAATTGTGGGCTGAAATCAAGGGATGGGTGGGTAGTTAGATTTTTTTTGGTAGGAATATTCATCCCTAGAATAATATTAAAGAAAAATCTGAGAACAATACCAAAAAAGCTTTCCTTAAATCAGGAACCATTTAGTGATGCCTTTTCAGGATGAAAGACTTGCCAGCGATCAATGGCTTGGCGTGCTGACTTCCATCAGCATGGATGAATTTTGTGAACGCTGGGTTCCAATCATCTTAGGGGTTCAGCCTGAAGAGGGCTTTCAATACAAAAGAGCCTGTACCGAATTACTGGAAAAGGTGACGGAAAATAACAAAAAGACGGTTCAGAACTGGTTATCTAATCCAAAAGTCGTCCCTCAACACGTTACTAAGTATTTGGGCATCGTCAATAGACTTTGGCTGGTTCGCTATCACCTGGGAGATTTATTTCCCGAATCTAGGAAATAAGAAAAAAGTTATCTCAATATTTTTTCAATCCTCAATCTCCACTAATTTTCAATTGCTATTCATCGTGTTTCCTTTCAGACAGAAATATCAAAAGATCCTCTTAGGGGAGCCTTCTCCCTACTGGTCGCCTTTTTCCTGTCCCAGCCGATTCTCGCTCAAAATGAGGTTCGCCCCTTGCCCCCAGTCTCACCCCCCGAAACTCCGTAGGGCTGTTTCAATCTATCTATAGCAAAAGAAATCGGTAGGCTGTAGGAATTTAAGTGCAAAAAGATAGAATAT
>JANNLO010000027.1:0-27421 GCA_031396835.1 Snowella sp. SOY_38_metabat_116 | reverse complement strand
GTCCCCATCGGGGAATTTCTCAGGAAAAACTGCCTTTATATCTGGGTTTCTTTGAGTTTGTCCATAATTCAAAAAAGCGTGGCAAAGCCTTGTTGAGTTCTTTGTTACAAAATCTACTTGCTTAACTCCCCGAAACACCTAATGAGCCAAGCAAAAAAGCTTTTGTCAATAGGGTTTCAAGATTTATAAAACCCGTCATTAGGTCAGTTTTATAACTATTTAAGTATTTCTACTTATTAGCTATGCTTTTGCAGGGCATTGCTGAATCAAGATATGAATGATGATAATTTTGCACATATCCAAAAATCAGTTTGAAATTGGCTTTTTCAAATGAAACAAAGCAAAGTTCATCGTCTAAATCAGCAACACCCTTTTTCCGACAAGTCTTAAGCAAACAAAAAATATCAAGTATTAGCATAATGACTCTTTTTTCAACCTTTCAATCTATAGCAGTCGAACCAACCACAGGGCAGACCTAATACAATTTAATCTGCTATTAATTTGAGGTAATTAACTTCTTAAAGTATGCGATCGCCTTGAAATTAAAGTTAATTTACTATTCTCATATAGGCATTATTTTAAGTATTAAAATCGTAAAAATAAGGTTACAAAAATCAAAAGATTTAGATTATTAAAATAATTAGTACTGCATTTTTTAGATGAAAAAATTGGTTCCTATTGCTAACGATTTTAATTTATCATTGAGCTTACTAAAAAATGAATAATTTCTCTTTTATTTCTCTGATAATCTATAAGTTAAATAAATCTTTAAATCATTCATATAAATAATTTTAATGGGTTTTGAGTTTACATAAATCTCGAAATTGCTGATTTAATAAGTTGCGTTCTTTGCTTATTTGAACTAATATAACACTCGTTACAAAACTTAAAAAATGTCATTATCAGAGGTCTCATGAGTAAAAAATATCATGTTTATGGCGTAGGAAATGCCCTCGTCGATATGGAATTTGAAGTCACACCTGAACAGCTTCAAACATTAAAAATTGATAAAGGAGTGATGACTTTAGTTGATGAAGAACGGCAAAATCATCTCGTGGCTGAACTCCAAGAATATCTCGGCAAGCAAAGTGGAGGTGGTTCGGCAGCGAATACAATGGTCGCAATTAGTCAACTCGGTGGTAAGGGTTTTTATTCTTGTAAAGTGGCAAATGATGACGCAGGAACCTTTTATCTCAAAGATTTAGCGGCTTGTGGTTTGGATACGAATTTGCACAATGCAGAACGAGAAAAAGGGGTTACAGGAAAATGTTTGGTCTTGGTGACACCCGATGCTGATCGCACGATGAATACATTTTTAGGAATTACTGGAAATTTATCAGAGCAAGAACTTGTTCCTGAACTTATTCAAAATTCTGAATATCTCTATCTAGAAGGTTATTTAGTAACATCTCCAACGGGTAAAGCAGCAGCTATAAAAGCAAAAGAAATTGCAGAAAAGTCGGGTGTAAAAACAAGTTTTTCTTTGTCTGATCCCAATATGGCTAACTTTTTTAAAGATGGTTTATTAGAAATTATTGGTAATGGCTTAGATTTTATTTTTGCGAATGAAGCAGAAGCAACTACTTTGGCTGGAAGTTCAGATCTTAACACCGCGATCGCCTATTTAAAAACTTTAAGTAAAGGCTTTGCTATTACTAAAGGTGCAGAAGGTTCAGTCATATTTGACGGTGAAAATTTATTAGAAATTCCTACTATTCCCGTTCAGGCGATTGACACAGTTGGCGCAGGTGATATGTATGCAGGAGCTTTTCTTTATGGAATGACTCACGGAATGAGTTACCAACAAGCTGGAAAACTTGCTTCAATTAGTGCGGCGAAAATTGTCACATCCTTTGGCCCGCGCTTAGAAACGGCTGAACTCAAAGCATTGATTAATCAGATTTAATCAAATTTAAATCAAGTATTATTTCCCCTAAATATCTAAAGGGGAATCTAGTTTTTTATTCTTCAACAATTAACTTATTTAATAAAAGTAATAATTTCTATTTTTAATTAACTTTTATTCCTTCTTTTATTCTTTCATAGTGATATTTTTACTCTTCAAGTAGTCTCTTTAAAACAAACTATTAGGATCTTTGTCATGTAAATTTTATAAGAATAATTTTTTACTATTTTTTTCATTTATGTAATACTAAAGATTGGTGATCAAAATCATCCTTTTTGGGGTTGTAGCTCAGATGGATAGAGCGAGTGCCTCCTAAGTGCTAGGCCGCCGGTTCGATTCCGGCCAATCCCGTTTCAATAATTTTTTATTCCTGTTTTTATTACGTGATTAAATATGGATTTAACTGCTGCTTTACCTATTTTTGTAATTACGCTTCGGGAAGGATTTGAAGCGGCTTTAGTTGTGGGAATTGTCTTGGCTTGTCTCAAAAAAGCAGAACAAACTCAACTCAATCTTTGGGCTTATCAAGGTATCAGCGCGGGAATTGTGGGCAGTGTGATGGTTGGCTTTTTACTCGGCGGAGTTCTTCAAGGCGTAGAAAAATCTCAAAGTTCTTATACTCCATTGCTCAAAGAAATCTTGGCGGCCTTATTTGGCATAATCGCCGTTGTCATGCTGAGTTGGATGCTGATCTGGATGACGAAACAGGCTAAATTCCTCAAAACAGAAGTGGAAGGAGAAATTCAATCAGCCTTAGCAGATCAAGAAAATGCGGGTAAAGTTGTCTTTTTGTTGGTATTTATTGCTGTTTTACGAGAAGGATTTGAGACAGTTTTATTTATTTTGGCAAAATTTCAAGATGGTTGGATCGTTCCCACTTTTGGCGCGATCGCGGGTTTATTGACAGCTACAATTTTAGGATTTCTCTTATTTTCAGTAGGAATAAAAATTAATTTACGACTTTTCTTTCAAGTAATGGGCATATTTTTATTGTTAATTATGGGTGGATTAGTGATGAGTATTTTTAAAGATATTGATTCTGCGGCACGTCTTTTAGGAAAATTAGATCCTGCTTATCAATCCCTTTGCGTTTTAGCAGATAATGCTTGTCTTCTTGGTAATCAAATTTGGGATGGCTCGCAGATTTTACCCGATCAAAAATTTCCAGGAATTTTACTCAAAGCCTTGTTTGGTTATCGTCAACAACTTTATTTAGTTCAAGTCATAGCCTATATTATTTTTGTTGGAACAATGGGAGCTATTTATTTTCGTAGCTTCAAAACATCCGCTTCTAATGCTTCTCGATCAATCTCTAAATTAGAAAAAATTAGTTAAAATAAGATTAATTATTCTGGCTAAAATCTAGCAGTTAGCATTAAATTAGAATCCTGATTTAATATTTTGTAAAAATAATCTGAAACACCTAAAATATTAAATTTTAATGACTTCCTAAAAGTTCGCTTAGAATAATAATAAATTAGCAAATCATTCTATCTTCAAGAAACTTTATACTTTGATTTCGCGTCTCTTCCATCGTGCTAATAACTTCTTAATTCAATTAATAACCAAAGATTTAATCTGTCTTCCTTCTTTTCTTCTTTAGTTTGAACCAAAAAATTGAAATCAAGGACA
The DNA here is from genome assembly GCA_031396835.1 of Snowella sp. SOY_38_metabat_116. GTDB lineage: Bacteria > Cyanobacteriota > Cyanobacteriia > Cyanobacteriales > Microcystaceae > Snowella. Next base: position 23,883 of record JANNLO010000027.1, on the reverse strand, counting down.
GTAAACGCCATGAAAATCACACTTTTTTCCCAATTGATTCCTCTCGCAACAGCAACCTTCACCGTTTTTTTAACTAATTTGTCTGTCCAAGCAGTTAATTTTGAACAGCAAGAAGTCAATCAAAATCAATTCATCGCGATCGCCAGACCCTACGCAGGCAATAAATATGACTTATTGATCTTGCAACAAATTCCAGGTAAACAACAATGTTGGCAAGAAAATGGCAATAATCCCGTTTTAGTTAATCCTTTATTATTGAATTTCGACTTTACTGGAAGTTGTGAACGCAGTACAGATAGTAATGGCTATTCGATTCGTCTAGACAATCAAGATTTAGGACTCGATTATTTGTTAAGAGTGGCAGAACGCAATGGAGAATTGGTTTTAGTCGGAACCAATCGCCGTAATGATGCGCCAAAAGAAATTGTTATCGGTAGAACTCATGGATTAAGTCAAGGATTTATGAAGTTTGAACTAGATTCGGGTTGGCGTTTTGCAAAACGAGCTTATGGAGGACGCATTCTTTCTCATATTTATTTAAGCGGCGATCGCACTGCCATCAATTCTTCTCTTGCAACCACAAAATATCAAACATTGCCTATTAATAATATCAAGCCTTCTACTATTACAAATAATCCAACTTTATCTACCAACAATAATCAATCTTTGCCCTCTTTAAATACCACTTCTTCGAGTAAAGTAGTAAAAGAATTAACCTTTACAGCCGCCAATAATCCCATCACAAAGCCGCCTCTAAGCTCTAATCAATTTAACTCTCAACCATCATTAAATACTGTTGATCGTAATGTTGCAGATGCTAGTCCAAAAAGAACTTTTGCAAATGTTCCAACACCTAGATTAAGTAACGATCACAATAGTAATCTACTTCCTCCTCCTCCTCCTCCAAAAATCCTTCGGCCTTCTAATACTTCTAATATTCCCAATACTTCTAATACAGATAATTTGGCTCCCAATTTTCCAAATTCTTATAATACAGGTGCTAATTATTCTCGGCCGAATACGCCTTTTAAAGTGATGGCTGCGGTTGCAGGAGAAGATCAACAAAATCAAGTGCGATCGCTTTATCCTGATGCTTTTGCCACTTCTTATAAGGGTCAACGAGTGTTACAAGTGGGAGTTTTTAGTACCCAAGAAAATGCTCAACAAGCTTATCAAAGTTTACAAAATGCGGGTTTGCAAGCGATTATGATTCCTTAATAACTTATGTTTAAGATGATTAATTTTTTTTATTTCAATTCTTTAAATATTTTTCAAAAAAAGAGAAATTTTGAGTTGTATAAATCTCTTTAATTCTTAATAAAATCTGTGAGTAATTCATGAAATTATTTCTCGCAAACTCTTTTGAGTAAAATAGTATTAGCGACTAAAAAAATAATTAATAAAAGCAAAATAATCAGATTACTATTACTCATTTCAATATTAATAAAATAGCCCCAAAAAGTTAGCTCACTCGCCGGGGCAGGTTAAATTTTGATGAATCAGGCCATGACCATTCCACCATCCACATTAAACACTTGACCTGTAATATAGGCTGCTGCGGGATCAGTGGCTAAAAAGCGAATCATTCCTGCGACTTCTTCAGGCTGACCGTAACGGGCGAGGGGAATATATTTTAAAATTTCATCTGCCTTTAAATCATTCGTCATATCAGTCGCAATAAAGCCTGGTGCAACAGCGTTAACAGTGATGCCACGAACGGCTAATTCTTTGGCAACAGTTTTAGTAAAACCAATAACTCCTGCTTTGGCTGCACTATAATTTGCTTGACCTGGATTTCCCATCAAACCTGCAACAGACGTAATATTAATCACCCGTCCACTTTTTTGTTTTAACATAACTTTTGAAGCGGCTTTGGTGCAAAGAAAAACTCCCGTTAAGTTCAAATCAATCACGGCTTGCCAATCTTCGAGTTTCATTCGTAATAACAAAGTGTCACGGGTAATTCCTGCATTATTAACCAAAATATCAATTCTTCCAAAGTTTTTTAAAGTTTGCTCAATTAAACTATCAACTTCTTCAGATTTAGCAACATTTGCTTTAACAGCGATCGCACTTCCGCCATTTTTTTCGATCTCGTGAACTACATTTTCAGCCGCTTCACTAGATTGAGCATAATTAACAACTACCTTGAGTCCCATTGCTGCAAAAGCGATCGCCGTTGCCCGTCCAATGCCTCTCGAAGATCCTGTCACAATTGCAACTTGTTCTGATAATGCGGCCATAAATTACCCTAAAAATTTTAATAATCAACTAATTATTCTAAAACTCTATGTTGCTTTTAATTTGCGATCGCCTTTTTTGTTTTTCTAGAAAGATTGTTAATTGGTCTGGATTTACTACAAATTTCGAGTTGGTGAGAGTGTCAAAACTCATTCACCGATTGCAGTAATCTCAATCTCAGCAGTACATTTAAAGAAAATTATTAACTTTCTATTAATCTTGATTTTGATTTTTTTGAAATTTCTTTATTAAAGATTTTTTGTCTGGTAAAAATTGTTTAAAACTTCTAATCTTCTCAAAAAACAAGCTTTATAAGCTTTTACAAGTAAGAGATAAAATACTATTAGCGAGACATCTACCAATTCGCTATTAAAAATTTTCCAATCATGACATTTTTGTGATACATTCTTTTTAACCAGACCAGTTTTTATTAATAGTAGCGTAGAATACCTTAGACGATAAAAAAAGATCTTATCTTATTATTCAAACGAAATAAGCTTAACTAAACTCAATTGATAATCAATTTAATCTCTATTCTTAAAACCGTAAAAAAGTGATCACAAAGATATTAGATGATTAAATATTTTGATTGTGGCGGAATGTAGCATATTCGGCTAATATCAGATTTTACTTATTCTCACTAAATTTATAGCATTAAAACTAAGCAATTTTCATAAGCAAAAGTGTATAAAATCAATTAACAATATTAGGTGGATTTACAGTGAATACTATGACGCTTCAAGATAGAAATATCATCAATCAAAATAAAACCGAAGGAACGCCTTATCGAGTTCTTCAAAATCTGATTGACAAACAAGCGTCAGGTAAGTTGGTAATTCAAAATCCTCTCGATCCATCTATTCATTGGCGCGTTTATTTAGGAAATGGCAGAATTCATTTTGCGGGAAGTGGTATGGGTTATACCGAACGACTTAATTATTTGTTAGGTCGATATTTACCAGATCAAAAATCAACATTGCCCCCAGAAATTAATGATGATTATCAATATCTTTGCAGTTTATGGCAGAATAAAAAGTTTTCATTTCAACAAGTTCGAGCAGTCTTAGCAAAATTTAGTCAAGAAGCCTTAATTGAAATTTTGTCCCAGAATAAAGCATTTTGCTATTTTGAAAATACTGTAGGACTAGAGCATTTATTGTTATATTTAAATCTAAAAAAATTGATGCTTCCTGTTGAAAGTAAGGTTAGATGTTGGTGGCAATTAAGGAGTTTGATTGCTTCCCCTTTTCAGCGTCCATTAATAGCAAATCAATCTAAAATAATTGAGCTAATTGATGGACAATTAGGAGAATATAACCCATCTTTAAAACATTTAGTCAATATCTTAGATGATCAGTTGTGTTTGTATGAATTAGCCAATCAAATGGCAACTAGTACCCTTAAATTGGGAATCATACTTCAACCCCTCATTCAGCATGGGGCGATCACAATTGGGCCTTATTTATTACCTCAAAAAGATAATCGACCAATTGTAGCTTGTATTGATGATAGTCCAGCTATCCAACGCGTAGTAACATTCACTTTAGAATCAAGTGGATATCGAGTCGTCAACATTAAAGAATCTCTGAAAGCGTTAGTGACACTCTTAAATCCGAAACCTGATTTAATTTTAATGGACATTAATATGCCCGATATTGATGGTTATCAACTTTGTAGTTTATGCCGTAAATCTTCTAGCCTCAAAGATATCCCCATTATTATGTTAACAGGAAGAGATGGAATATTAGACCGTGTTAAAGCTAAAATGGTAGGATCAGTTGGCTATATTTCCAAGCCTTTTTTACCGCAACAACTAGTTAATATAGTCAATTCTTATTTACCATTAACTAACACAAGGAGTTATGAATGAAAACGATTTTAGTTGTAGAAGATTCTAAATCAGATCAGCGTTTGATGACGGGACTTCTCAAAACATTAGGAGCAGAAATTATCGTTGCAAATAATGGAGAAGAAGCCTTAGTTTGGCTCTCGAAAAATGAACAACCTGATTTAATTTTCTTGGATATTGTCATGCCTGAAATGAGTGGTTTTGATGTTTGCCGAAAAATTCGGACAGAATTATTACTCAGTCAAGTTCCTATTATTTTTTGTTCTGAAAAAAGTCAAGAATATGATAAGTTTTGGGCTTTGAGACAGGGAGGAAATGCTTATTTGACGAAGCCATATAGTCCTAATGACTTAGTTAAAACTGCCAAAGATTATCTCTAAAAACTCTTATTATTAAACTCAGAAAATTCCCGTCTTTTCCAACTTAAAACGATGATAGTTGATTACTTTGAAGTTGAATTAGTTCAATCCCAATTATTGGCGATCGCGCTGGAACGAACAGCAGAAGTTTTGACCTTAAAACGCTCAGAAATTTGTCCTGTGCCAGGCGTTAAATCCGAATTAGTGGGTGTCAGTAATCAACGAGGAAAATTGCTCTGGTTTGTTGATTTAAGTGTCTTATTACAAATTGCTGCCCCAAGTTTGCGTCTATCTCGACAGGAAAAAATAACCGCAATCATGCTAACCTCAGAGAATTTTAAAATTGCAGGTATTGTTAATAGTTTGAAAGGAATTATTTCCCTTAATCCCCAAGAATTTAAACCCGATCCCCATCCTTATCTTTTAGCTCAAACGACCTTAAATTCAACTTTGCTCAACGTTTTAGATGTTGATGCCATATTTCAAACATTGCCATTAGCGAATTCTCCAAAAACTTGAGTTACTATTAATTAAATTTCCTCCTAACTTCTATGACTGCCACTCATCTCTCTTTTCCCGAACAATCTTTTCCCCAAGAAATCTTAGATCTGCAAGCTGAAGTTGATAAAGATCCGACTGATTTAGTCGCTAAAATTACCTTAGCAAGTGCTTTAGAACAAGTTGGTTTTTTGCCTAAAGCTGCCGATGTTTACCGAGAAATTATTGAGTTAGATACTGATAAAGTTTTTAAAGGTAGTGCAGAAAAAGCTTTAGAAGGAATTGAAGCAAAACTACAAACAACTGTTATTGCTCAGCCCGTCGGACGTTCCTATCGCCAAGGTAAAATTGACAGTGCTTCTTCAACGACTTTATCGGGTTCACAAACAACGATTTTAGGGGATAGATTCGATAAAGATTTTTCTGCTCCGACTTTGATGCAGAGTCTAGCGGATTTACCGATCGCGACTAAACAATTTATTGCTTTTTTGACCTGTAGCACTTTGTCAGTTGTTGGAGTGGTGGGAACGGGAATGTGGATTGCTTTACAGTCAGGACGGGCGCAATTGCGGAACCAAGCTATTGCTGAGTTAGCGGTTACTGACATTAACTACAATATTAAAATTAATCAAATGGGATTTGGTTTTCGGGGACAATCAGATAACACAATTATTATTACTGCGGCTCAAGCTCAAGCTCAAGGCAAAATATTATCGCCCGAACAAAAACAGCAAATCAAACAAATTCTTCAAAACGAAGTTAGCTCTCGGAAGATTGAATATGCCACACTTGTGGGCAAAGATAAAAGAATTATTGTGAATGCTAATGCTGATCGATCAGGACAAATTTTTAATCCCGATGGTTTAGTTCAAGCTGTTTTAGATAAGCCCGAACAAATTAAAGTTAGCAGCTTAGTAACCAAAGAAGAGTTGGCGAAAGAAGCTCCGCCTAATGTCATTAATGAAAATGGATTAATTCGCTACACGGTTACACCTGTACGAGAGCCTGTAACCAAAGAAGTTATTGGAGCCTTAGTTTCAGGAGATGTGGTTAATGGCAAAGATCCCATTGTTAAAGGCACAGTAAACTCCTTTGATAACGGTTATAGTGCGATTTATTTTTCCCAACCCGATGCCCAATTTGCCTTAGCAACATCCTTATATAAACCGAGTTCGATTGCTAATCAGAGTAAATCTGGTAGCTCCAATCTAGAAAAACCTGAACTTATTAAAAATCTTACCTTACCCGATCTTTCTATTCTGAAAGAGTCTCAGAAAAATGGCGATCGCGCTGTAACAAAAAGACTAAAAATCAAAGATCAATGGATGACAATAGCCGTTCAATCTCTTCCCAATGTGCAGGGAAAACCTTTCGCATTTTTAGTACGAGGAACCTCAGAACAAAGCTTAGATGAACTGCTCCGAGAAACTTTTTTATTACAACTAGGAATTGGTGCTTTAGCCCTAATATTTACAGCTTTAGTGGCGCGTTTACTAGGAAATACTCTTGTTGATCCAATTAAAAAACTGCAAGAATCTGCTCAAAAATTTGGACAAGGAGAAACCGATGCGAGAGCCGAAATTATAGCTCAAGATGAAGTCGGACAATTAGCACAAACCTTTAATGATATGGCAGATCGAATTACGGCTTTCAATAAATCTCTCGAAATGACAATGCAAAAACGTCAGCAAGAAGCAGAGTTGCAAAAACGACAAAAAGAAGAATTAGAAGAAGGAGTTATTCGCTTATTACTAGGAATTGAAGAAGCATCAAAAGGAGATTTAACTGTCAAAGAAAAAGTGGAAACGGGTGCGGTTGGTGCGATTACTGATGCGTTTAATGCAACTATTGCTAATTTGCGTGGTTTAGTTAAGCAAGTATTAGAAGTTTCTCAACAAGTAAATCAAAATGCGCAAGTTAACACAGACTCTGTGATCAATCTTTCAAAAAATGCGATCGCCCAAGCTAAATCCATTAATGTGGCGACTGAATCGGTGGCAGAGATGGCTCACTCGATTGAATCCGTTTCTCATACAGCCCAAAATGCAGCAGCGATCGCTCGTCAAGGCAATGAGGCAGCAAAAGAAGGTCAAGAAACGATGGATCAAACCGTTAATAGTATTTATAAAATTCGTAGTGGTGTAGCAGAAATTTCCAAAAAATCCAAACGATTAGCAGAATCTTCCCAAGAGATTTCAAAAATTGTCAATATTATTTCTAGTATTTCTGAAAAAACTAATTTGTTAGCTTTTAATGCCTCTATTGAAGCAGCAAGAGCGGGAGAAAATGGTCAAGGTTTTAGAATTGTTGCCGATGAAGTGAGACGACTGGCGGAAATGGTTAATCTCTCGGCTCAAGAAATTGAACAGGTTATTCTAGACATTCAATCAGAAACTGCTGAGATGACACGAATGATGGAAGAAAGTACGACAGAAGTTGTTACGGGAACTCAACTTGTCCAAAAAACAAAAGAAACTCTACAAAATCTGGCCAGCATTAGTCAAGAAATTGACACCCTATTAGTCTCTATTTCCACAAGCACCACCTCTCAACGATTAACCTCCGTGACCGTGACAGAAGCCATGCAAGAAGTTGCCGAAGTTGCGAAAGAAACCTCTGCCAGTTCTCAGTCCGTAACAGACTCCCTCAACTCCCTCAGCGCGATCGCTCTAGAATTGCAAGATTCAGCTTCCCGCTTTAAAGTCAATTAATTATTGGTTATTGAAATGCTAAATGCCGCAACCTTAGAAGCCATTACCCAGGAAGCTCGACAAGTTTTTTTAGAAGAAGAAGCTCCTCTCTGCTTGAATCTTCTGATTGAAGGACTTCCCCAATTAGAGATAGCCTTACAAACTAGTCAATCAAACGAACACTGTCAACCTATTTATAAAAACCTAGGACGAGCAGCCCATTCTCTCAAAGGTGGCTCTGGTATGGCCGTCATGCCGACCCTCAATCAACTCTGTCATAGGATGGAAGATTTATTTGAGGCACTAGAAAGAGGTCGAGTTGAAGATCAAGTGACTGCTTTTGGGCTTTTAAGTTTGGCAACAGAAGAAGTCCAAGTTTTGATTGATGCGGCGATCGCAGGACAAGTAGATGAACAACCAGAACAAATTTTAGAAATTACGGCGGCGTTAGAGGAATTTCTGGGAACCTTAGCAGAAGGCCAAGAAGTTGTTAACAATAACGAGACTCCCTACAATTTTATCGTGACAGCGTTAGATGTAGAACTAGAAGCTTGTCTGGTTCGAGTGGAGCAACTTTTGTCTCCTGAAACCTCAGAAAAAAATCTTCAGCAAAATTTCAGTCTCCTTCAAGAAGAATCTACTCTTTTGGGTCAAGCTTTAAATTGTCATTGGTTAGAAGAAATTATTACTCTCGCCCAACAAATTCAAGCGACTCAGCCCATTGCTCTACAAGAATTAATTCCCGTCGTTATTACTGAAATTCGTCAGCTTCGAGGGAAATATCTGCAATTTCAGCCAATTGAAATTTCTAAAAATTTACGCGATTTACTTCCCCAAACAGTTCTTTCACAAAAGGAGATTTCCCCAATTCCCGTTCAACCCGTGATTCCTGCCAAAATCATTGCAGAAACCCAAAATAGTCAAAAAAATCTACGGATTCCTCTAGAAAGACTGAATCGAATGAGTAATACAGTCAGCGAATTACTGATTAACCATGAACGCCTACTGATTTATGACAGGCAATTGCAACAGGCAAGTCGCAATCTCAAAAAACGAAGTCAACAACTGATGCCGATGAGAGAAGAGGTTGAATCGCTTTATGATGAATTAACTTTCCGAGAAGAACAAGTTACTATTTCCAAGCCGAATAATAACAATCAAAATAACTTTTTAGAAGAATTTGATGCCCTAGAATTTGATCAATATACCACTGCTCATACGACTCTTCAGCGTTTTCAAGAACTGATGGTGCAGGTACAAGAAATTCACGAAGACGTTGACTTAATTGAACGAGAATTACAAGAAACCCTACTCCAAGTTCGTCAATCTTTAGATAGTTTGGATGGAGATCTTAACCAATCTCGCTTAGTTCCTTTCAGCACTTTAGCCAAAGCTTTTATTCAGCCCATTGAAAAATTAAGTCAACGACACATAAAGTCGGCAACATTAAGCATTGAAGGAGAAAATGTTTTAGTAGAATTAGCCATTCTAGAACAATTACGCACGCCTTTAACCCATCTTATTCGTAACGCTTTTGATCATGGCATTGAACTTCCGCGTGAACGAGTTGCAATGGGTAAACCTGAAACGGGAGAAATCAAATTATCGGCTAGTATTACCAGTAATCAAGTGTTAATTGCGATCGCCGATGACGGGAAAGGAATTGATCTTAATAAAGTTCGGCAACGAGCCTTGAAATTAGGATTAATTACCCCTGAGGGCACGCCCAGTCGAGAAGAAATTTTAGACTATATTTTTGCACCCGGTTTTTCTACTGCAGAAGGTATCAGCGACCTATCAGGAAGAGGTTTAGGACTTGATATTGTTAAAATTGGGGTAGAAATGCAACGGGGAAGTTTAAAGGTTGAAACCCAAGCAGGCAAAGGCACTCGTTTCATTATTCGCATTCCCCTGACCCTAAATATTTTATCGATTCTTTTGGTGAGATGTCAGCAACAATTCCTCGCGTTTCCCTCAGAAAGTGTGACACGTATTATTTCTTTGACTGAATTCCCCATTGTCAACGGTCAAATTACTTGGCAAGAGCAATCTTTTCCCGTTCGTTCCCTAGAACAATTACTTCCCTACAATGTCCCCAATATTTTTCAGACGAATTCAAATCGACAAAGTAACGTGGGTTTAATGTTGCCAATTAATAACAAAATGGTAGTGGTGACAGTTGAACAAATTGTGGATGAAAGACAACTTGTATTTAAAGCATTTGACCAAATTACGCCGATTCCCAACTATTTAGCTGGTTGCGTGGTTTTAGGAACGGGAGAAGTTGTACCCATTTTATTGCCTGAATATTTTGAAGAATTGTGGCAACAAACTCAACCCAAACTTGCTCGCTCAGTAACATCGCCAGAACTAAACTTTAATTTAAGCGAAGAAAATTCAATTTTAGTGATTGATGATTCGATTATGGTGCGTCGTACTCTTAACCGAATGTTGACCCGTTCTGGTTATCAGGTGATGGAATGTCGGGATGGAAAAGAGGCTTGGGATTTGCTTAATCTGCGAAATCAAAACTTTAAATTGATCTTGTGTGATCTAGAAATGCCTAATATGGATGGTTTTTCTTTGTTGCAAATGCTCCGACTCAATGCTTCTTTTAAAGAAATTCCAGTTATTATTTTGACTTCTCGGGAAAGTGAAGTTCATCGAAAACGGGCGATCGCCTTAGGAGCAAATGCCTATGTGACTAAACCTTTTCAACCTAATTCTTTAATTGAAATGATCATTAATTTTCTGGATCAATCAAAAGTATTGAGCTAAGGATTGTTCGCCAAACGCTGATGTAAAATAAATTCTGCGATCGCCAGATCCCAGGGAGTTGTCACTTTCAGATTAGTTTCTTCGCCTTCAACAATTTGCACTCGTAATTGACACTTTTCAAATAACGCCGCATCATCAGTCACTTCCCAACCCAACTTTTCAGCCTGTTGATGACATTCTTTGAGGAGAGCCACATCAAAACCCTGGGGCGTTTGGGCAGCCCAAAGATAACGGCGATCTGGGGTATTTTCTATTTGGCGATCGCGATTGACAATTTTGATTGTATCTTTGACAGGAACAGCCGCAATCATCCCTACAGAAGTTTTCATGAAATCAGCACATCGATCCAATAAGTCGGGCGTGGCCAAACATCTGGCACCATCATGAATTAAAACAGAGTTGGCATCTTGGGGTAAAGCTTTCAAACCATTAAAAACCGAAGCTTGACGAGTATCCCCGCCTTGAATCAAATGAATCGGTTTCGTTAACATCAGGGAACTTAAAATTACTTCAAATTCAGGAAAATCTTGGGATTGCCCGATAATACCAATCCATTGAATTTTTTGGGAAGCTTCTGCCGCCAACAAAGTCCAAGCTAATAAAGGTTTTTCCAAAAGGGTTAACAACAATTTATTGCGATCGCTGCCCATGCGTTTACCCATTCCAGCTGCGGGAATTAACAAATACATAAGTTATTTTTATGATCAATTTAAGACTTGTATCCCGTATCAGGTAGCAAATTAGATTGTCTGGCCGCGGCCACCGCTAGGCGATCACAGTTTTCATTTTCTGTATTTCCTGAGTGACCCCTAACCCAAATAAATTTCACCTCATGCTCCTTGCACAAAGTCAATAATCTTTCCCACAGATCAGGATTTTTTGCCATTTCTTTAGCATTACGTTTCCAACCATTGGCTTGCCAGCGTTTAGCCCAACCTTTCATCATGGCATCAATTAAATACTGAGAATCACTATAAAGTGTCACCAAAGATGGATTTTTTAAGGCTTCTAGGGCCGCTATTGCAGCAAACATTTCCATACGATTATTAGTCGTTAAACGGAATCCGCCCGATAATTCCTGACGATTTTCCTCATGCAATAAAACCACGCCATAGCCACCAGGGCCAGGATTCCCTAAACAAGCACCGTCGGTATAAATTGTGACAGATTGCAGCGTTTGATTCATTATTAATCGTTTAAAATGCTAACAAGTATTACAGAGCAAGAATTTGGATTTAAATCAATAAATCCTACCCGATAATAACAGAATTAGGTTTCTCCTGCTAAAAACTATCATTATCAAAAATACTTTAATCTAAAATAATCAACTTTTCAAACTTACAAAAAAATAAATATTCGATATTTTTGACAATAATTTTGATACTAATTCAAATTTTAATCATCAACAAATCAATAGCACAAGACAATCATTAACAAGTCGTAATTATCTCAACTGTATTCCTAGGGAATTTGAGGTGAAACACGTTTTAATTTCAATCAATTTATTAGAAAAAGTTGCCTTTTTTTAATTTATATTTTCTAAGTTAATCAAAGATTAATAAAACCTTAATATACACTTAAAGATAAAAATTAGCTAGACATTTATAATCCTAAGAATGAGATGATAGAAAAGTCACTCCTTCAAGATCTGAGCTAACTCATGTTAGAAACTTTGTCTATTCTAGAACATTCAAATAGTGTAGAGCATCTGCCCCTAGATAACTACCGCGTCTCTTCAGATACTTTAACTGAAATTGCTAAGGATTATTTACTAAAAAACCCAAATTTATCAGGGATTATCGTCACAGAAGAAGATCAAGTAATTGGTTCAATTGCGCGGCGGGCTTTATTTGAAAAGTTAAGTAAAGAATTTAGCTTGGCTCTCTATGCAACTAAGCCTATTCGGGTGATTCTTAATAGCTTTAAAGAAGAAGTGCTAAAAATTTCAACGACAACATTGATTGCCGATGCCGTTAAACTATGCTTTTCTCGTCCTGCAAAATTTGTTTATGATCCAGTTATCATCGTTAAAAATGGTTGCGACATAGGAATGTTAGATTTTAGCTCACTGATTTTGGCTCAGTCAGAAATGTTTTCCGTTCTCAATCAGCAATTGACCAAACAAGAGCAAGAACTACGGAATTCTGCAGAGCGTGTAGAAGAACAGGGAAAGAATATTCAAGAATATGCAGTGCAACTCGAAGTTCAACAACAAGAATTACAACAGCGTAATATATTGCTAGAAGAGCAACAAGCACAATTACGGAGACAAACCGAAGAACTCTCCAACAAAGTTGCGGAGCTATCCAGCAAGACGGAAGAAATCTCTAGCTTAAATAAACGCTTTGAAGAAGTTGGTGCTTTGTTATCAAAAGAAGGCGACAGAACTTTAAATGAATTAAAAAATGGCGTGCAAACAGTTATTCAGTTCACCGAAAAAATTAATGTAATTAGTGATGATTTTCAGCAAAAACTAACAATAATGAATCAAGGTAATGATTTAATTAATATTATTAGTAAACGCGTAGAAAATCTCTCTTTCCAAGCTTCAATTATTGGCGCAAAATTATCTAAAAACGATAGTGTTAAACTGCCTTTTAACATGATTATTGAAGAAATTGAAAAACTTAGTGTACAAATATTGGAAGCAAATACTACCAGTAATAAAATTTCTAAAACCATCCGTTCTCAGATTTTTGTTTTAGTGCAAACTGCCAAAGAAAATCAAGAAGTTGTTACCACTCTTTCCCAAAATTCTCAGAAAACAGAAATGGCTCTAGCAAGTCTTTCTCAATTGCTCAGACGAGACTTGAATTAGACGACTTCTCGATCAAATCAACCAGAAAAAAGAGTTTAAATTTACCTATTTTTGCTGTCGTGATTGTAATTCTATAATTTATACACTGATTCAACAAAGCTCAAAAACTAATTTATTAGGCTGATTTAATGCGATCGCTTTCAATTAGAATGAACTTATTCGCTTTGCATTAATGTCCATGAATTCAGTTGCCATCTCTTCAAAACCCAATTTTCCAGTTCGCAAAAAAATTGCCTCTAAAGATTGGTCATGGCCTTTTTGGTATTTGGTTCCTCTTTATCCCTATAACCAAAAACAAACGATTCGAGTCGAAGTTGTCAAAGATAAGATTTGGATGTTTGAGCAAATTCAAGGTATTTTTTATGTCGTCGTTCCCATTCGGATGACGGTAATTCGACTAGAATCGGGTGGATTATGGGTTTACGCGCCCGTTGCCCCGACCCCAGAATGTATTCGTTTGATGCAGGAGTTAGTTGCTCACCATGGAGACGTTAAATATATTATTCTGCCGACAATTTCGGGTTTGGAACATAAAGTTTCTGTCGGCCCTTTTGCGCGTTATTTTCCTAAAGCACAGGTTTTTGTCGCACCAAATCAATGGAGTTTTCCCGTCAATCTTCCTCTCAGTTGGCTGGGTTTTCCTAGCGATCGCACCCAAATTTTGCCGATTGATAGCAATGAAAGTCCTTTTGCTGATGAATTTGATTATGCAATTCTTGGCCCAATTGATTTGAAATTAGGACAATTTGGGGAAGTCGCTTTTTTCCATCGGCGATCGCAGACTTTATTGGTGACAGATTCAATTATTTCTATTCCCGAAAAACCTCCTGCTATTTTGCAACTCGATCCCTATCCTCTTTTATTTCATGCCAAAGATCGGGCAGCCGATCCAATTAATGACAACGAACGCGATCGCCTCAAAGGTTGGCAACGCATTTGTTTATTTACCCTTTATTTTCAAGCTAGTAGCCTAGAAATTCTCAACTGGATACAGGTTTTGCAAGAATCTCGACAGGCGATCGATCATTCTCCCCAAGCGTATTTTGGGCTATTTCCCTTTAAATGGCAAGATAATTGGCAACAAACCTTTCAAAGTTTACGCCGTGAAGGTCGATTGTTAGTCGCTCCGATTTTGCAACAATTGATTCTAAATCGTCAACCCCAGGAAACTTTAAATTGGGCCAATAAAATTGCAACCTGGGATTTTTCGCGGTTGATTTCTTGTCATTTTGATGCACCAATTGAAACGACACCAAAACAATTTTTACAAGCCTTTTCTTTTTTAGAAACTACTTGTTCTAAGGATCAACTTTTACCCAAAGAAGACTTAGCAACCCTACAAAAAATTGATCAGTTTCTCTATCATTGGAAAATCACACCACCACCTAAAATAAATAGATAATTGCTTAAATTTATAATTAATTTTCCGCTTAACTAAATTGTTCACCAATATCTAGATCAAACAACATTTGTAGAGATTGCAGACAGCGTTTACGAGCTTCAATATCCTGTTGGGCGCGCAATTGTACCATCGGTTCATGAAGAATTTTATTAACAATTCCTCGTGTCAAAGCTTCAATCACTTCTTGATGTTTTTCAGCAAATTCTGTTCCAAGACGAGAAAGAGCTTTTTCTAATTCCTGTTCCCGAATATTTTCCACCTTACTCCGCAAACAACTAATAGTTGGAACCGTATCTAGCGATCGCGACCAAACTTCAAAAGCCTCTACTTCTTCTTCCAGGAGAATCTCCGCTTCTTGGGCCATTTTACGACGACTAGCATGATTTTGAGCCACAACTGCCTTTAAATCATCAACATTATAAGCAATAACCCCTTTCATTCCCTGAACGTCCGAATCCACATTGCGAGGAACAGAAATATCTACCAGGGTCAAAAATCGAGTTTCTGGGATGCAAGAAGTCAAATTTGCCCGATTTAAAATAGGTTCTGTCGCGCCCGTGCTGGTGAAAACAACATCCGAATCACCCACAATCGACAACATTTCTGTCAAAGGCTGGAGATTTAAGTTTGCCTGGGGAAATTGGGCAGCTAATTCTTCAGAACGATGGTGCGATCGATTAACCACCGTAATATTAGTCGCGCCCTTTGACAATAAATGTTTAACCAATAAACAAGACATTTTTCCTGCCCCAATAATGGCAATTTTTTGAGTCATCAGATCAACTTTGCTATGAATTAATTCAACAGCCGCCGAACTAATGGAAACCGCTCCCGTGCCAATACTCGTTTCTGTGCGAACTCTACGCCCTGCGGTAATCGCTTGTTTAAATAAACGGTCTAATAACCGATCAATTCCCTTATATTTTTGTCCTAATTTGTGGGTATTGCGAACCTGAGCTAAAATTTGCCCTTCTCCCAAGACCAAACTTTCTAGACCACCCGCAACGCGCATCAGATGACGGACAGAATCTTGGTGCAGCAAGGTAAATAGATAAGGCCTCAGATTCTTGAGGGTAATATGCGCCGTTTCAGATAAAAATTGCGTAATTTCAGTAACACCTTTTTCGGTTTCGCTGACGACTGCATAAATTTCTAGCCGATTACAAGTACTGATAATCGCAACTTCTTCAATGTGGGGATAACCGCGCAAATGAGCGATCGCCTCTTCTAATTTAGCTTCCTGAATACTGAGTTTTTCACGAATTTCAACAGGGGCTGTTTTATGGCTCAGTCCCACAACGGCAATATTCATGGGTTCTCCTAAAGGTTCTTCTCGTCAAATAAATTTCTCTCTATCTTTGAAATTTAGACTGAATCGGGCTTGAGTACAAGGGGATTTAACATTTAACTATATAAAATTTTGTTAAGCCAGAAGATTTGTCAACGCATCGACAGTCATAGCCCTTGCTCAGAGTCTTTCAAAAAAAAACTTTCAACAAAATGTTGACTTTTGATTTACTTATAGCTATATTAATAAAGGTCTGAAAAACAAGGCAACAAACTTGCCCCCATCGTCTAGAGGCCTAGGACACCTCCCTTTCACGGAGGCGACAGGGATTCGAATTCCCTTGGGGGTATTACAAATATTAAAACTTTATAAGTTAGGCTAAGAAAATTCGTAATAGGTTTTCCTAGGCGTTAATTTTTATTTTGGTTTATCGATTAGTTATTGCGTCCGATCAGTTCAATAATACTCAGATTAGGTTAACTGCCGAGCAATTGCACTATCTCAAACGTGTTTTGCGTTTTCAGGATGGCGATCGCTTTGTGGCAATGAATAATCATGGTCAGGCTTGGTTAGCTCAACTTAATCAGGATCAAGGCGATTTACTCAATCCTTTATCTGAATCTAGCGAATTACCCGTTGCTGTTACTTTACTCATCGCTCTACCCAAAGGAAACGGGTTTGAAGAGATTATTCGCCCCTGTGTTGAATTGGGTGTTAGTACAATTGTTCCGATTATTAGCGATCGCACCTTGTTGAAACCGAGTTCACAAAAACTAGAACGCTGGCGACGTATTGCTAATGAATCGGCTGAACAGTCTGAGCGTCAATTGGTTCCAACTATATTAGAGCCTTTGTCTTTCTCGGAAGCATTAACAAAGGTTAAAGATTGGGGACAAGTCGGTTATATTTGTGTTACTCGTAGAGATAGCTCTTTGTTTTTGTCCTGTTTATCCACTCTCTTGCCTAAAAACTTGCTGATTGCGACTGGCCCTGAAGGCGGTTGGACAGAGGCAGAAGTTGAAAACGCGATCACGGTGGGATTAATCCCTGTTTCTTTGGGAAATCGAATTCTTCGAGCCGTTACAGCCCCGACAGTTGCCATGTCTCTAGTCGCGGCCGTTGCAGAAAAACCTCTTTCTTGATAATTAATTTCTGTTATTGCTATGTTAGAAGCGATTTCTGAGGCAATTAAAACTGAACAGTTCGAGATTGCAGATCAACTTTTGCAAGAGTTCACAGGAGAAAAATTAGAAAATCCTTGGATCGGGTTTTATGAAGCGCGTGTTGCCGAAGCGAAAGAAGATTTTGTTATAGCCAAAGAAAACTATCAACAACTTTTACAAATAGTCAATAATCCCAAATTAATCGTCAAAATACGTCAGGGATTAGAACGATTAGCCCAAAAAAGTGAAGCACAACGACAACAGGAACAAGCCAAACAGGATATTGCCCTGAAAAAAGTTAAAACGACCTCACCTGATCAAGAATTAGGAATTTTTATTCTAGAATCGATTCCTTCAGAATTAAAACAGTCTGCGGCGGTTAATTTTGCTCGAATTATGCAGACGGATCCCTATAGCGCGCGTTTACAATTACCAAGTCGTTCTTGGCGTTTGTATCGGACTGGCGGTATCGAAGAATTAAGATTTTATATTGAAAAATTGCAAGCAGTTGATGTTCCTTGTTTTTGTGTTCCTGTAACTCAAATTTCAAGTTTGACGGTTAAATCTGTCTTTTATTTGAGTGAAATTGCTCCGACTGTGACAGCGATTTATCGGGTTAATAAGGACGAAGAAGCGATTTTGAATTTTTCTTGGTCTGAAGTGTCGCAACGAGTGGAGGGATTATTACCCATTTTTGAAGAATGTATAGAAGTTAATAAAAAGGGAAAATCTGAACGTAAAATCAAAATTTTAGATTATGCTCGAATTTGTGATCTTCATTTACCCGATCGCCAAATAATTATTCGTCTGTGTGATCAAGTTTATGAATTTAATGAAGGAATTTCTCTTATTTCTCCCCATCTTCAACAACAAAACGAAACAACTAGCCATGAAAAATGGAATTATTTAATTCAAGCTTTTCGGCAACAAATGTTTGATAAACCTGTTTGGAATGAGTTTAATCCTTTTGCAGAAACTGCGATCGATTTTAAAGAATTGTTGAAGTTAATTGATCCTCATATTTATTTTTTAAGACGAGAAGAAAGTGATTGGGACAATGCGTTTCAGCTTTATAGTAGTTTGATATTTTGTAAATCATTGTTTCCCTAATTGATGAATTATTTTAATAGTTTTGACAGCAGAAATAAAGAAAAAATAAGTAATATTATTTGAATAAAAAGCAGATAAATTTATGTTGGAACCTGACAATTGATGAAGTCGTCATGATAAGATTAGTCACTTGAAAGCTGTTGACATTTTTATTATTGAAACTTTGGTTTTATTTTGTTGATTTTAAAAATATTCCTATGAAAATCACTTTTCCCGTTAAGCTTGCTGCGATCGCTTCTCTTTTATTGAGCAGTTTTCCATTGCTTCTTCCTGCCAAAGCTTCCCAATTTACAGAAACTGCTATTGATCAAACCCAGGTAATTGCGATCGCAAGACCCTACGGCGACCGAAAATATGATCTATTAGTGATTGAACAAATTCCTAAAAAGAAACAATGTTGGGCTGAAAATGGAATGAATCCAGTTTTAGTAGATCCTCTTTTACTAAATTTTGATTTTACGGGAATTTGTCGACGTTCCACTGATAGCAACGGTTATTCTATACGTTTAGACGGCGAAGATTATGGATTAGAATATTTATTGCGAATTGTGCCAAAGGCAAACGAATTAGTATTAATTGGAACTTCTCGAAGCGGCAAAGCTCCCGAAATTATTCTTGGCAGTACCCAGGGCTTAGCTTCTGGTTTCATGAAAATTATTCTTAAACCTGGCTGGCAATTTAGCAAACGGACATTTAACAATAAAGTATTAGGACATTTTTACTTCAGTGGTAAGCAAGCAGATGTATTAAATCCAATTAACATTTCCCCTAGCTCTCCTGTCACTCTTCCTTCTGTTGTTCCTGAACCTTCCACTACACCAATTTTACCTGTTCCTGTTGTTCCTAATTCAACACCTCTTCCTTCTCCAACACCGACTTCTTTACCTTCTCCTATTTCAACACCTTTCCCTTCTTCTACCCCATCTCCCACTTTTTTCCCTTCTCCAACACCTTCTTCAGTGGAAAAACCTCAAACTGGCAAGACTAAACCATCAACAAAACCTGCCACCCTTAACGATTTTCGTACTCCTTATTAATTTTTAGCAACTATGGCTAGCTTAAGTAATTTTCAAGTTTGTGAACAAGATTTGCCCGATGATTTGCTGAATACTTTTTTGGCGGCTCCCGCGATCGCCGTGGATACAGAAACAATGGGTTTAGTTCCTCAACGCGATCGTTTATGTTTAATTCAAATTTGTGATCATAATGGCTTTGTTGCAGCAATTCGTATTAGTAAAGGGCAAACTTCTGCACCGAATTTAACTAAATTAATGGAAAGTCCTACTACCTTAAAAGTTTTTCATTTTGCGCGTTTTGACATTGCCCAACTCAAGAATACTTTTGGTATTAAAACCCATCCTATTTTTTGTACTAAAATTGCCAGTAAATTAGCCAGAACCTATTCTTCTAGTCATGGTTTAAAAAGTTTAGTCCAAGAATTACAACAAGTTGAATTAGATAAAACAGCTCAAAGTTCTGATTGGGGTAATGCAGAGAATTTATCTATGTCTCAACTCAGTTATGCTGCCAACGATGTCCGTTATTTACTATCATTAAAAGATAAATTAACCGCCATGTTAATCAGAGAAGAAAGATTTGAATTAGCCCAAAGATGTTTTGAATGTCTTCCTGTTTTTGTGTCGCTTGATCTACAGTTTTATACTAATGTTTTTGAGCATTAATAATAACTAGAAAAGATTTAAAAAAACAAAGGGCGCACACACCACGCCCCTAAATTTTAAGCTTTATAACTTAGTTAGACTTGAGTAATTCCAGTTGGCTAAATAGAAATTCTGTTATAATTTTTTCACCACTATCTGCGATCGCATGAATCACTTGGCTTGTTGGCAAATAATATCCTCCAACATTTTCATAGGCTTCTTGAAAATCTCGTTTGCCCTTAAGTTCTCCCGTTTTTGGATTACGAAAAATAGCGTTATAACGGACAGAAATATAACCATTACCCGTATTTAAACTTTCTTCCGTATTAATCGTGAAGGCGATCGGCCCCATAACGCGGCTGACTTGGCAAATTTCTTCTCCCCGAACTTTATAATTTGAACCCATCGCGTCCCCTTGAACCAGAATTTCGACAGCACCACTGGGATCTTTTTCGCCAAAATTAAAACTATTCTTCCCGTGAGATTTTTCAAAATTGCTTTGTTTACGGTGAGTTACAATGTCTCGGAGTTGATTGTAAACACTTTCTTTGACGGTTTCATCTTCAAAACCAATCACTTCAACACTAAGATCCGCATTAACTTGAATTTCTCCCTGAAAAATTTCATCTCCTTGTTTTAAGGTTAAATTGGCACGATAACCAGGAAATTGGCCATCCCACGTGTAACGATTTTCGTAAGCAGTGCGAAAAATATCTTGAGCGGTTGCAGTTGCAGTCATAATGCTGGTAAAAAATAATAAACGAGGACAATTAAGTTATTACTTTATTTTGATACACAGACTCCAATATTGCACAAATTATAGGAATATAAAATAATTTTTCTTAAAGTCTTAATTTTATGCAATAAATCTGGCTATTGAGAGAATAAATGTTAATTTACCCTTATTTTTACCAACATTTTAATAATAATGTGGCACAAAAAATTGCTCATTCAGAGGAGGGCGCACATATTCCGAAGCAGGTTTTCTCGGCGTAAGCTCCATCGGCTCTGGAGTCATATCTTCGTAGGGAATTTTGCTCAAAAAATGGCGAATACAGTTGAGTCTGGCCCGTTTTTTGTCATCGGCTTCCACCGTAAACCAAGGAGCTTCAGGAATATTGGTATGAGCAAACATATTGTCTTTAGCTCTGGAATATTCTACCCAACGATCTCTAGATTCTAAATCCATCGGGCTGAGTTTCCAGCGACGGGCAGGATCTAATAATCGGGATTGGAAACGAACTTCTTGCTCTTCATCACTCACAGAAAACCAGTATTTAAGTAAAATAATGCCAGATCGAGTCAACATTCGTTCAAATTCAGGACAGGAATAAAGAAATTCTTTGTATTGTTCGTCACTACAAAAACCCATGACGTGTTCAACACCCGCTCGATTATACCAACTCCGATCAAAGAGGACAATTTCACCCGCCGAAGGAAAATGTTCGACATATCGTTGAAAATACCATTGGGTTTTCTGTTGATCCGATGGTGTTCCCAAAGCAACAACGCGACATCCTCTGGGATTCAATGGTTCAGTGATGCGTTTAATTGTTCCGCCCTTTCCTGCTGCATCTCGTCCTTCAAAAATGATCATCACCCGTAAACCGACGTGCTTGATCCAATACTGCATTTTGACCAATTCGACTTGAAGATGGGCTAATTCTTCCTCGTAAAGCTTCTTTGAAAGTTTACCTGATTTTTCTTCGATATTTGTCGCAATAACTTCTAGAGAATGCTGCGGATCTTCAACCTCTGATTCTTTTTTTTGCTTATTTTTAGATGATTTCTTCGATTTTTTGAGCAATTTCTTGGATTTTTTGTCAGTTAATTGGCCAGGCTCAGCATGACTATTTGAGAGTGATTCATTCATAAGTTTCGGATAGCTTTGAAAACGCGATCGCCTTTAGTAAGATTTCTTTAAGAGATTGAATTATTAAAAATAACCCATAACATTACTATAGAATAAATTGCCTTTGCTATTATTTAGTATAATTTTCCCTAACAATAAACACTGCTAATGATCTAAAAAAGATGAGCATGAAAAATTATGCCAAGAAAGTTTTTTCAAAAAATAAATTCTCGAAGTTTTTAGGCGATCGGTAGTATTTGCAACGAAACCGTATCTGCACTTTAAAGTATCATCGGCGAAAAGCTGTTAGTTATTAATAAAAGAGAAAAACCTATGAGTGGAAACGAATCCCGTCTGCAAGCTATTTATCAAATTACTA
This sequence comes from Snowella sp. SOY_38_metabat_116, assembly GCA_031396835.1. GTDB lineage: Bacteria > Cyanobacteriota > Cyanobacteriia > Cyanobacteriales > Microcystaceae > Snowella. The sequence goes on along the minus strand of JANNLO010000027.1, from coordinate 1,795 downwards.
ATCGAGAACCGATGTTGCCTAAAACTCCTAAAAAATTGGAGGATCTCTGGGCATCGGATGTATTTACCTTAAGCAAAATGCAAGCTTGTCTTCCCAAAGATGTTTTCAAATCTGTTAAAAAGACGGTTCAAAGTGGTCAAAAGTTGGATGTTTCGATCGCAGATATTGTTGCTGTAGCCATGAAAGATTGGGCAGTTTCTAAAGGTGCTTTATACTATGCCCACGTTTTTTATCCCTTAACTAATGCAACGGCCGAAAAACATGATGGTTTTATTTCCGTTCAAAGCGATGGCTCGGTTATTTCCGAATTTTCGGGAAAAGTGCTGGTACAAGGCGAACCTGATGGATCTTCTTTTCCCAATGGAGGAATTCGTTCAACCTTTGAAGCACGGGGTTATACCGCTTGGGATGTGACCAGTCCTGCCTATGTAATGGAAACAGACAATGGTTCAACCTTGTGCATTCCAACGGTTTTTGTTTCCTGGACAGGAGAAGCGTTAGATAAAAAAACCCCACTTTTGCGCTCCAATGCTGCCATGAATAAAGCTGCAACCAGAGTTTTAAAATTATTGGGAAATACAGAAGTGGCTCCCGTTAACTCTAGTTGTGGAGCGGAGCAGGAATATTTTCTCGTGGATGCCAATTTTGCAAATAATCGTCCCGATCTTTTGTTAGCTGGTCGCACACTTTTTGGGAAACCGCCCGCTAAAGGTCAACAATTTGATGATCATTATTTTGGAGCAATTCCTGAAAGAATTCAGGTTTATATGCAAGATGTAGAAGAAAAATTATATAAATTAGGAATTCCCGCCAAAACCAGACATAATGAAGTCGCGCCAAGTCAATTTGAGATCGCGCCCTTTTTTGAAGCCGCCAACGTTGCCACTGACCATCAACAATTATTAATGACGGTTCTGCGTAATACAGCCAAAAAACACGGTTTAATTTGTTTATTTCACGAAAAACCCTTTAAAGGCGTGAATGGATCGGGTAAACACGTGAACTGGTCGGTAGGAAATCCAACCCAAGGAAATTTATTAGATCCAGGTGATACACCCCACTCCAATGCTCAATTTTTAGTATTTTGTGGTGCGGTGATTCGCGGTGTTCACAAATATGGGCCTTTATTACGGGCAGTTGTAGCGACGGCTGGTAATGATCATCGTTTGGGAGCGAATGAAGCACCTCCTGCGATTATTTCGGTTTATTTAGGTTCACAACTGGAAGATGTCTTTGCACAAATTAGCAATGGCGGTTTAACTAGCTCTAAAAGTAAAGGGGTAATGAATATTGGGGTGGATACTTTGCCCTTGTTGCCCACCGACCCTGGCGATCGCAACCGAACTTCTCCTTTTGCTTTTACAGGAAACCGTTTTGAATTTCGGGCTGTTGGTTCTGGTCAATCCGTTGCTGGCCCTCTAGTGGCGATGAATACGATTTTAGCAGATTCTCTCATTTGGATAGGGGATAAGTTAGAAGAGGAATTATCCAAAGGAACGGAACTGAATGTAGCGATTGAACTGATCTTGAAAGAGGTTATGAAGGATCATGGTGCGGTGATTTTTAGCGGAAATGGCTACTCGGAAGAATGGCACAAACTCGCCAAGGAAAGGGGTTTAGCTAACCTGCGCACAACGGCTGATGCGTTACCTGTTTTAAAAGAAAGCTACATTGAAGAACTTTTTAATACAATAGGTGTTCTTTCTCCCGTTGAACTTGCTAGCCGCTTTGAAACTTATGCAGAGCAATATATTCTCTCCATTGAAGTGGAAGCAAAATTGGTGATTAACATGGC
>JANNLO010000024.1:0-19225 GCA_031396835.1 Snowella sp. SOY_38_metabat_116 | reverse complement strand
GATAAGGACGGCAACCTGATCGTGAGCGAGTGGAGCGCATTCGGGCGGCTGCACAAGTACCTGCGGAAAAACTAGCGCCGTCCCGCCCCACTGAGCCGTGCCAGGAGCGCGTCTCGGCTGACCCACTGCTTCAAAAGAACTCACCACCGTTAAATCTTGGCCTTCATAATGTCCAGGCTTAATCGTTCCCCCATAGACGAAAATGCCTGGAATATTCATTCTCGCGATCGCAATCATCGCCCCAGGCATATTTTTATCACAGCCACCAATGGCCAAAACCCCGTCCATACTTTGGCCCGTGCAAGCCGTTTCAATGGAATCCGCGATCACATCACGGGAAACGAGGGAATATTTCATGCCTTCCGTTCCCATCGAGATACCGTCACTAATGGTAATTGTGCCAAACATTTGGGGCATAGCTCCCGCCGTTTTTAAGCCAATTTCAGCCCGTTTCGCCAGTTCATTAATCCCCATATTGCAGGGCGTAATCGTACTATAGCCATTAGCAATTCCCACAATCGGTTTGGTAAAATCTTCATCTCCAAAGCCGACAGCCCTTAACATCGCTCGGTTAGGACTGCGTTGAACACCCTGGGTAATAATCTGACTTTTTAAGTTATCTGGCATAAAAATTTTCCTGTCGCTAGTTTCACTCTCCCTATTTTCCGCTTTTTGTTGTCAAAATATTATAGCGATTATTATTTCTAACATTATCTACGCTCACTTATCAATCGAATTTGCCCAATTCCTTGCCCATAAAAGCACTTCTTGAACTCGTTCATTATTGGGAGCTTCACAATAAAGCCTTAAAACAGGTTCAGTTCCACTAAAACGAATCATTAGCCATCCACCACCAGCCATACGAAGTTTATAACCATCTTTAGTAATACAATCTGTTACGGCTTGATCTGCAATTTCAGTTAAAGGTTTTTGTTCTAAACTATTAAGTAATTTTGCTCTAGTTTCCATACTTGCTAATGGTAAATCAATGCGGTCGTATTCACTAAAAAAGTTAGTTTTATTCTGTAATTCGAGATAAAGATCACTAATATCTTTGCCTGATTCGACGATCGCCTCTAATAAATATAAAGCTGACAACAAAGCATCTCGCTCAGGGATATGATTACCATAGCCGATGCCGCCCGATTCTTCACCGCCGACTAAGACCGAATTTGTCATCATGCGATCGCCGATATATTTATAACCAATGGCAGTTTCAAATATGGGTAAATGATAAAGTTCAGCTAAACGGGTGAATAAATCCGAACCACTTACTGTTTTGACAATTTCTCCCTGTAAACCCTTATTTTGGGCCAAATGATCAATCAAAATTGGGATTAATCCCTGGGAACTGAGGAAATTTCCTTGCCCATCTGCTGCCGCAATGCGATCGCAATCTCCATCAAAAATTAGACCAATTCGAACTTTTTGGGGATCTTTTTGAGATTCTGTTTTTAATGTTTCCAATAATTTAGGCACATATTTTGCCAAGGGTTCAGGAGACACACCTCCAAATAAGGGATCGCGATCGCTGTTTAATTCATTAATTTCACAACCCAACAAACGAGCTAATCCTCCCGATGCGGCTCCGTGCATGACATCGGCAAAAACCTGTAATTTTTTATTTTCAATAGCGGCTCGAATCGGTTCTACGTTAACCATTGCTTGTAAACCCTTGACATAACTGGGCCAGGGATCAAAATCGGTAATCGTGCCAGCTTTTTCTGCCAATTTTATAGGTATATTTAATAATGCTTCAATTTGTTCAGTAATTTCTGGGCCGACCGATCCTCCAAAAGCTCCTTTAACTTTTAAGCCCAAATATTTGGCGGGATTATGACTAGCAGTTAAAACCAAAGCTCCTAAAGCATTTTCATATTTAGCGGCCCAACTAAAGGCGGGAGTCGGTGCATAGGTTGTGGATAAAAATACATCAAAACCTTGTTCTTGAACGGTTTGAGCCACTAACTTCGCAAAATCTTCTGCCATGAAGCGTCGGTCATAACCCACAATAATGCGTTGCTCCCGTCCTTTTCCATAATTTTTAGCTAATACTTGGGCTGCGATCGCTGCAACCAGGGCAACTCGTTCAAAGGTAAATTCGGCGGCAATCACACCGCGCCAACCGTCGGTACCAAATTTAATAGGAGCAGGAGAAAAAAGCATGGCTGGGAGTTATAAAGAAATATCTAGAATAGTTTACGATATTCTAATCCTTTGTTCGACCTCAGATATTGTTCGATGAACATTTTGAAGGTTTAAAATAGAAGGCGATCGCGTTTTTAAACTCAGAATTAAGAGTTAGATGCGATCGGGGTTCGTTTTTTGGGTGAAATGAAAGATGAGAAAATACGGGAAGATCGCCTTACACCCCCCATAAGTTTCTTTTTGAACTAAAGTTTAATTGTCATCACGCATCACAATCCTCACTGAGTGAACACTGCTAATGACTTCTCTCACTCTTACCTTAAAACCCGTTTATAGCTTAAGCAATGACCAATTTCAGCAACTTTGTTTGGCGAATCCAGAGCTTAAATTGGAACGAACTTGCGCAGGAGAATTAGTCATCATGTCTCCTACTGGTGGGGAAACAGGACGGCAAAACAGCCAATTAAATTTTCAAGTTCAACTCTGGAATCAACAATATCAATTGGGTGAAGTGTTTGATTCTTCGACGGGATTCATTTTGCCGAATGGTGCGACTCGTTCTCCTGATGTTGCTTGGGTAGAAAAGTTTCGCTGGGAAGCTCTCACGCCAGAACAACGAGAAAAGTTTTTACCACTCTGTCCAGATTTTGTGATTGAGTTGGTTTCTCCGAGTGATTCTATCCAGAAGGCACGGCAAAAGATGGAGGAGTATCAAGAGAATGGTTGCGGTTTGGGTTGGTTGATTAATCGTCAAGAGAATCAAATTGAAATTTATTGTCCGAATTGTGAAGTTGAAGTTTTAAGTTTGCCAACTAAAGTTTTTGGAGAGAATATTTCAGTTAATCTCGAAATAAGTTTATAATGTCTTTAACATTAAAGTATTCCCTCTCTGATAAATTTCTCCATGTGCGAATTCGCCTAATTTATTTTGTGACTAAACGAGATCGCCTATCCCCAATGCTTCTGGAAAAGAGCGATTTAGAAATCTATCATCTAAGTAAGTAGGCACAATTATTTTTTCAGAGAATTAAGTCACAGCAAGGCTTTCGGGGTGATTCATTTTACATTTAATTCCAACCATCTACTTAATAATAAGAAAAACAAAGAGTATTTTATCGTCCCCGTTCTGCCGCCAAATATTAAACTACAAGGCCTTATTATCATGTCCTTTGCCAACAGAACTGCACTTCCTCCAAATATTCGAGTACCCCGTACTGAAAGTTCCCCCAGCACAGATTATACGCGCGTTATTGGCTACTTGCGAGATGAAGCCAACAAGAAAGCCGAATTTTACCGCCAAAAGTATCAAGACAACAAACTACTAGCGATTCGCTTTGATCCTGTAAGTCTAGATAGCGAGGTAGGTATTCGTCTGGCCAAACATCTCGTAGATTCGGAACAACGAGGGGATAAGATTTTTGTACGAAGACCAAACCAAAAGATACGCAAGGTATTATTCAACCAGGATTCTTTGGTAGGCTCTGTTTCAACAGGCAATAATTATGAATATAGCGATAGTCACATGAGGGAGGTGCGTTAAAACCTTTTATAGCAAGCCTTTCGGGAATTTTATTGCCCCTCATACGACTGAACATTGCAATAGAAAGTTTAATGGCTTGCAATTCGGATTTATTAAAGTTCTTTCGCCTTAGACCTTAGCATATTTTTATGACTAGCGAAACTCCAGATGAAAACCCTAAGCCAGAACCACAGATTGAGGAGTCAGAAAGAATCTTTGATACAGTCTCACTTTCGAGTGTGAGTAATGATTCTTTTTCTCCTGCTATTGTAGAAGAAAACATCAATAAAAAAAACAATAATATTGTTGGTTTCACTGAAGAAAGCCTCTCGAAGAAGAGAAAATAATACTTGAGAAAAGCCTAGATAGAGAACGTGAAGGTACTCGCTCTTTGCTGGCTAAAAGATTGATTTGTATATTTGGTGGCACTTATTTATTTACTATTGTCGTGATGTCGTTCGTAATGTTTATGCCTGTTAACGACAAAGAGCAGAGAACAGAAAGATACAATTATTCTAAAGATGTATTTTCCTTATTAATGTCAACGCAAACGGGAATAATTGGTGCTGTTTTAGGATTTTACTTCGGAAGTGACCGTAATAAAAGTTCATAAATCAAAAAGGGCAATTGGTAGCTTTTTGAAAATTTATAAACGAATTTTTAATTCCCACTAATCAACTGCAACAATTGATCCGTCGAAACCTTGCCACTCATATCCGTCCCTTCCAACAAACTATCTGCCAGATCGCGATTTTGATGTTGTAAATCCACAATCTTTTCCTCGATCGTATGTTGGGCAACCAATCGATAAATTGTTACAGGACGCTTTTGCCCTATGCGATCGCTGCAACCAGGGCAACTCGTTCAAAGGTAAATTCGGCGGCAATCACACCGCGCCAACCGTCGGTACCAAATTTAATAGGGGCAGGAGAAAAAAGCATGGCTGGGAGTCAGAAAGGAAATATCTAGAATAGTTTACGATATTCTAATCCTTTGTTCGACCTCAGAGATGGTTGAATGAACATTTTTACTGCTGGTTACAGTGGATTCGCGATCGCTCAGTTTAATTAGTTGGTAAAAATTTATCTCACCGTTAAACCTATCGGCTAAGAGTGGGAATTCTCTTTTTGAGTTTAAGATAGATATGGATACGCGCTACACTCTTCCATTTTTCTATGACTTCTAATCTTGCTCCCCTGAATCAGTCAGAATCCGCGATCGCGCCAAAAGATCGTTCTGAGTTAATTCGCCTAGAATCCATCTCGAAAGTCTATGGCAAAGGAGAAGCGATCGTTCATGCCCTCTCAAATGTCCATCTTAGCATCAAAAGAGGCGAATATTGCGCAATTATGGGAGCGTCAGGTTCGGGAAAATCTACCATGATGAACATGATCGGATGTCTAGATCGTCCGACTGCTGGGCGTTATTATTTGGATGGACTAGATGTTTCGGAATTGTCGGAAGACGAATTAGCAACTGTTCGCAATCGCAAAATTGGTTTTGTATTTCAGCAATTTTATTTGTTAAATCAACTTTCGGCCCTCGAAAATGTGATGTTGCCGATGGTTTATGCTGGCATTCCCTTGGAATCTAGGAAAATACGCGCTCAAGAAGCTCTAATTCGGGTAGGTCTAGAAAATCGTTTACAAAATAAACCCAATCAATTATCGGGAGGACAACAACAACGAGTCGCGATCGCCAGAGCAATTGTTAATCATCCCTTGTTAATTTTGGCGGATGAACCGACAGGCGCATTGGATTCACACACCACAGAAGAAGTGCTAGAAATTTTTAAGCAACTCAATGAAATTGGGATCACAATTGTCGTCGTCACCCATGAAGCTGATGTCGCAAGCCATACTCAACGAATAATTTGGTTCCAAGATGGCAAAATCAAATCCGAGAAAAGTCAACCTTCTGCTTAAATTAAAATTTGTGAACGAATTAATAAAAATCAAACTTGACAATTTATCAGCAGAAATCTCAAAAACGTTGCTCATATTCGACAATTCCACGACTATCATCCGCAAAATTACTAGAGCCGCGAATCGTAGTATTTTCATTCAAACGATAACGCAAACCCCATTGAGGCAGTTGCTCAGTATTGATGATTTTCTGGATAGAAATCGATAAATCATTACTTAAATCCACACCCGCCTCCGCCGCAACACCTAATTGATTCGAGGTAGTTGTTTTTTCGTCATTCATTAATGGTGTAGGAAAAATACGAAATTGACTCAATCCCAAGGCTTCTCCAATTTGTCCCTGAACTCCCCCTAAAACCGCAGATCCCGCTAAATCCACCAGTCCAACTGTGCTATTTTCTTGCCCCAAGTTATTAACAAAACCGCCACCGAGCAACGCAATAATTTCTTTTTGACTACGACTTGGGCTACTGCTTAATTGAATGCTATTCGTTAATTGACTGGCATATCCTTGTACTAATGCTTGAATTCTGATCATCTGCAAACTTTCGCTGTTGGCCGAAAAAGGTTCATTGATTTCCGAGGATAATGGATTTGCATTGAGTGTATTGCGACTGGTTTCGGTGGCGGCACTGATTAAACGTAAATTTAAATAGGGATCAAGTCCTCGATGGGGAGAAAACTGAGCTACATTTTCATCGCCGCCTGATAAGCGTAATTGACTGGCAAAAAGATTGATTTGTCCACTTTTGAGGAAAATTGTGCCTTCTGGTAAGAGTTGGTTAAATGTGCCATTTAAGATTACACTTCCTGTGGCGAGAAAATCTACAATCGGAGAATTTTGAATACGAACATTTTCGCCTAAATTTAGTTTAAATCCCTGAAATTCTGCTCTTTGATTGAGTTCACCGCCATTTTCAAGATTTGGCAAGGCTTCTCCCAACATGATTTTTCCCTTAAATAAATCCAAAGTGCCACTAATATCTGGTTCGATCGCGCTACCTGTGATTTGAATATTGCTTTTAATCCCGCCTTGATAAAATTCCTTGAGTTTAAAAGCCGAATTTTCAAATGTTATTGTTAAAGGATTGATATTTGCTAATGGCTGAAAAAGAGGTAAGGAACCCGCGATCGCAAAATTACCGTTGCTCAATTGACCAGTTAAAGCGCGAATATCAAGTTTATTTAAATCGAGATGGACGATTCCGTTAACTTGGGTAAGAGGAGCATCGGGCAGAACTTGAGCCGCGATCGTTGCATTTTCTATAATGACATTGCCTTCTGCCTGAGTTTCGTTAACAATTTGGGTTTGGGGATCAATTTTTCCAAAAACATCTAGTTGAACTTCCCCTTTCCCACTCAGCCAACTAAATTCTCCTTTGGTTGCCAAAGTAAGCAAACTTAATCCCTCATTTTTGGCCTTTAAACTCAAATTAAAGCGATCGCTGTCGGGTTGCATGGATGCAAAAGGAAACACATAAGGAATCGATCCTGCCAAAATCAACGGTTCAGTTTTGCGCTGAAGAACACTATTAATTGCAAAGTCAAAACGTCCTTGCTGATAAACAAAGTTTCCCTCAGTAGCTTGTAAATTGGTCTGATTAAAAATTGCATTATTGATCTGGAGATTTCCCTTAGCTTGGGGGTTAGCCCGATTACCCATCAAAGAAATCGTTGCACTCAGAGAACCATCTAACTCTAGATTTTTGGGCAGAATAATCAGACTAGTAAAGGGTTTGAGGGGAATATTAACTAAATTTAATTCTCCAACTTGACTTTCTTTCCCCACTTTTCCTGTTAAAACAAAAAAACTATTGCCCGTTTGTAAGCGTAAAGGTTCTAGAGTTAAGGTGTCATTTTGCCAATTTCCTTGTAATTGCAAGCTATCTACTTTTAAATCAGCCCAATGCCAATTTTTACCCGTGAAATTAAAAGCAGTTTCAATTTTTCCGCCCAATTCTCCTTGAATGGCTAATTTACCCGCAATGCCTCCCTCTAAACTCGCCAAATCAGGCAAGGTCAAATTTTCAGCTTTTTGTTGCCGTTGTTGTTGCAAACGAGCATTAATTTCAGCAAGATAACCGAGTTGCTTGTGAATAGAAGATTGGGGCGAACCAACTTCCGCTAAAGGTCGGGACTTGTCGGATTTTATTGCATAAAGATCGGCGGCACGACTATAAACTGGCAACTTTAAACCACGTTTTAAGTCATCTAATCGAAAAATATGGAGGTCTTCGAGAATGTCCTGAATATTGCTCTCTGGAAGTATTATTTCGCTTTTAAAATGCAGATTATTGCCCTTCAAGGTAATATTTCCCTGAAAAGGATAATTCCGATTTTTAAGTAATAACTGACTATTATTAACCGTCAAAACTCCCTGATTGTAGTCCAAATCTCCCGTCACGCGATCGCCGCTCAAGGTTCCAAAACGCGGTCTATCAATCGCAACTTTTCTGCCTAAAATGCTCGAATCAGTTAGATTAATTGCAAAATTTCCCGATAAATCACCCGTTAGCGATGTCAGATTTTTTAGAGAATAAGGACGAGACGCAATAGGAAATGATTGAAATGCTAAATCCTTGAGCAACTTGAGGGGAACCTGTTGGGCTGTGATAAATAATAAATTTTGGTCTCGAAGACCAGTCACCTGCATATTCTTTTGTTTGAGATTAAGGGAAATTGGTTGATATTGAGAGTCTAAAGATAAATCTAAGCTATCTTTTTTCCCCATTAGTTGCAAATTTAAACCTTTAGCGGCGATTTTGTTAATATTTCCTTTTAATTGGGGAGCAAAGACAATATTTGCAATTTGTAAGTTTGTTAAACCCAAATTTCCTTGAATATCAGGATTTTGTAAAGGGCCTCGAATAATGCCATCGAAATCAACTTTTCCTCGATATTTGAACATTTTTAACGGCTCAGAACCAGAAAATTGCTTTAAATCAAGACCTTTAATGGCGACTTGTAAATCAACAGCTTTGATCAGGTTTAAAGAAAAATGAGGACGAAATAAATCTCCTAAATTGGCGATTGCCGAACCTTTTGCCCAGAAATCGGTCGCAGTGACTTTTTCTAACAACAATCGGTCATTTTGCCACTGAAAATGGGTTTTTAAAGAACGTTCTAATCCAGGTAAACCTTGACTCAGATCAATTTTTCCCTCGGCTTGTAAATTTTTTGGTTGCCATTGATTAAAATCTCCCTGAATATTAATTTTGCCGTCTAAATTTCCTTTTAAAGTTGAATTAAAACGATTTAAAGCAATTAATTGGGCCGATAAAGCTACTCGAAAATGTTGGGCATCAAAAATAATTTTAGTTGCCTGAATTTGACCATGGGGAAGATCAATTTTGGCTTGACCTTTTCCCTCAAACTGATGCCAAGGTTTGGCAAGAGAACCCGTTAATTGGGCAGAACCTGTCATTCTATGGGGAGAAATATGGGGTAAAATCAGGCTAAGATTAATTTTTTCTGCAATTAAATTAGCTTGCCATTGATTTTTGAGTAAAATAAACTTTTTTGCCTGAATTTCTCCGCCTGCGATCGCCAGAGTTGCTTGCCCAAAAATTTGCAATTGAGCTAAATCCTGATTTTGACCTTGAATCTGAAAATCACCAGTTAGATTTCCTCGACGAAATTTCGACTGCATAGGAATGGGTAATTGGGCTAAATTCACCCCTGCTATTTGCACATTTCCTCCCCAATTTCCGCCTTGATAGCTTAAATTTTGAGATTTAAGGATTCCACTGGCTATAGGCATTCTCAAACTAGCGATCGCCTTAAAACTTTGCGGTTGTCCCCACTTTCCTGAAATTTGAGTTTCTCCAGAAATCAGAGAAATAGGCAATTTATGAGGATAATTTTGGGAAATCGCCTGAATCGGTAATTGAAGACCTTGCAAATTAAATTGAAATTTGTTGGCAATAACTTTTCCCGTTGACTGGATTTGTCCAGTGATGATTCCCTCTCCTTTTAGGTTTCCACCTTGTTGGAGAATAGCATTAAGCTGAAAAATCTTAATATTGTCATTATTTAGCACTAAATCAGTGTTTATCGCTTTAAAAATGAATTTGTCTAGTTGAATTAAACTTTTTTCTGAATTTTTAAGAGATACAGTAATTTGAGGACGGGATAGCTGACCTTTAACCCGAATTTTTGATTCAATACTTCCTTTGAGAGCAATTTGGGGCTGTGGGAACTGAAAAGTTTTAATAACTTCTGCGATCGCCGTAGATTTTGTGAGAATGGTCAAGTTATAATCTTTTTGAAAATCAACATAGCCCTGGGTTTGGGTTGAAATCGCCCCGAAATTGGCATTAAGTTCATCAAAACTGATTTTTGTGCCTTGAAAACGCACGATTCCCTGAATATTCTTTAAAGGTTGAGGAATCACCGCCAGAGTCGTTGTCCCGTCCCGCAAGCTCGCTGTCCCCTGCAAACTCGTTAAACGTTGTTTACGGACTTGAATGTCTAAATTTGTATCTAAATTGCCCTGATTTAAAGCGATCGGCAAATTTAGCAGGTTATTAAGATCGGCAACATCCAGATTATTAGCTCGTATAGACAAGTTAGTGGCAATTTTGGCAAGATCGTGACTTCCATTCAGCTTAAATTGATTATTTTTAAGTTTTTTCCCTAAATTTCCCTGAAGTTGAAAACCAATTTGTTGACTTTGATTTTGAATTTCTAGCTTGCCTTGGTGCAAATAAGCGAAAACGGGAGGTTTGAATTTTTCCTTGGCATTGCGCGTCACTAATTTAATTTCTGCTTTTTCTAGTCGTAAACGATTAATTTGAAGAGGATAATCGAGATCGAGTTTGTCAAGGGGAGTGAGTAACCAATTTCCTTTTTTTCCCTGTTCTAAGTAAATTTTAGGCTGAACTGCTGTTATTTCTAAATTCAATTTGCGAGTCAAAAACCATTCCCAAGGATTAAATCCAATTTCCAAAGCAGCCAAGAAAACGCGATCGCCATCAGTGGGAGTGGCTTTTAGTTCACTGGGGCCAAAACGAATATGATTTAATGAAACCTGTTGAATTTGCCCTATTTTTACAGGACGATTCATAAAATCAGCTAATTCCTTTTCAACCAAGGGTGCGATTTGATTTTGAACAAGATAATATGAGTGAGCTAAACTGCCTCCCAAGATCAGTAAACCGACACTTCCCATGCCCCAGAAAAGGTAGGAAGGAGAGAGTTTAAATATTTTTTCTGTAATCTGTGCCAAAGAAAATGACTTTTTTGATTGTTGCTTAGGGTTGGTGGGATCGGTTAGCATCGTTGATTTCTGCTACATAAAACTGATACAACGCGAAATATTAAGTCATATTGAGGTTTACTTCCTGCTTCAACCAGAACCGTCGGCAGCACTCTGTCCACAGGCTGAAACGGTATAGCCTACCGCCTTATTTGCTAAAACTCTAGCCGCATTTAAATCCCTATCAATTTCTAAGCCACATCCACAACGATAAACGCGCTCTGATAAAGATAATTCACTTTTTATTGCCCCACAACTAGAACAAGTCTTAGAACTGGGAAACCAACGGTCAACTATCGTCAATTTCGCTCCATAAAGCTCACATTTGTATTCTAATTGTCTTCTCAGTTCATAAAATCCTAGTTCAGAAATCGCTTTTGCTAACTTTCGATTCGCCAACATTCCTGACACATTCAAGTCTTCTATCACAATTTCTGAGAAGTTTTTAGCTAAATAACTGGTGATTTTATGGAGATAATCTCGTCTTAAATTAGCTACTTTTTGATGTTGTTTGGCTAATTTAATTCGGGCTTTTTGACGATTGTTTGAACCTTTAACTTTACGACTGAGATTTCTTTGAAGTTTACCTAATTTTTGAGCAACCTTTTTATAGGGTTTCAAGTTAGCAAATACTTCACCATTACTCAAAGTCACTAAAGTTTTAATTCCTAAATCTACTCCTACTATCCCAAATTCTTTTGTGGGAATAGGTCGTTCTTGTTCATAAGTAAAAGAGATAAACCAATCTTCAGCAACTTTTGTCAATGTGACTTTTTTAACCCTACATTCGGGCAGAGGTTCGTAGGTAGAAACAAAACCAATAAAGGGTAACTTGATTCTCGTTGACCCTAAAATCAGCCATTTTCCACCATTATCTAAAGTAAAACTATCATTAACTCCTTTCTTTTTAAACTTAGGATAACCTGTTCCTTTAATTTTAAAAAAGTGTTTAAAGGCATTATCTAAATCTTGAAAAGCATATTGATAAACTCTAGATGATAATTGCGACTGCCAAGAATAATCAGGTTTGACATGATTTGTGTAGAACTTTTTTAGTTTATTGGCTGTTGGTTTAAGTCCTTCTTTATAGGTTTCATTCCAAGCTTTTAATGCCCAATTAAAAACCCAACGTCCATAACCTGCGTGTTTGGCCATTAAAGTTTTTTGTTGATTATTGAGTTTTAGCTTAGTTTTAAAACCTAGTAGCATTGAATTGATAAAAATTATAAAGTTTTGATTGAATTATAACATTTAGAGATAGCTTGTGGTTTCGGATTCTCGTTTTATCGTAACATTCCGCTTTGTACTACAAATGAAGGACTAAAGGTATGCTCTCATGCCCTCGGTCAAAAGGTGCGCAACTCTATCCGCAATTGTAGGCTCCAACTTAGAATTGTCGTTTTAATTTAAACTAAAAATGGAGGCCACTTTTAGGATAGACTATTGTTTTTTGCTATCTGTTTCCATTCTGAGAAAGACAACTGAGATAATCAACCCCAACGAAAGGCGATCGCTCCCCAAGTTAAACCTGCACCAAAACCAGAAGCTATTACTAAATCTCCCGTTTTAATTTTTTTGGCTCTCACTGCTTCATCTAGAGCAATAGGGATTGAACCTGCTGATGTGTTGCCATATTCAGCCACGTTACTAATCACTTTTTCCGAAGGGATTTTTAGGCGATCGCTGACTGAATCCATAATGCGTTGATTTGCCTGGTGTAAAATTAGCCAATCAATGTCATCAACGGTAATATTTGCTTTAAATAAAACTTTTTCAATGACTTCTGGCACTTTTGCGACTGCAAAACGATAAACTTCACGCCCGTTCATGGTGACGGCTTGATAGGTTCCCTGAGCTACGGATTTGCCCGTTGTTAAACTTTTTGTTTCTCCCTGATAGGCCAAATTCAAACAATGATTGAGACTACCATCACTATACATTTCAAACCCTAAAAGGCGATCGCAGTCTGGATTGGCTTGTAAAACAACGGCTCCTGCACCGTCTCCAAACAAAACGCAAGTTGCGCGATCGCTCCAATCCACCCAACGAGAAAGAATATCTCCCCCAATCAATAGAATATTTTGGTAAACGCCTGAACGGATAAATTGAGAAGCCGTCACCAATCCCACCACAAAACCCGAACAAGCCGCCGTCAAATCAAAGGCCATTGCCTTGGTCGCACCCAATTGATATTGAACCTGAACCGCCGTACCAAATAAATCATCAGGAGTCGAAGTCGCCAAAATAATTAAATCCAACTCAGTTGCCACTAAATCTGCCATTTCTAAGGCATTAATTCCTGCTTGAGTAGCCATTTTTGCGAGAGAATCATCAGCAGAACAAATGTAACGTTGACGCATCCCCGTGCGACTTTGAATCCATTCGTCGGTCGTATCAACCATCTGGCCTAGATCATCATTAGTTAATATCTGATTAGCCGTCGCTGAACCACTGCCGATGATGCTTATCCCTATTCCTAGTCTATTCAATCGATTTCTCCCTATTTAATGGCAATAAGCCCAAAATTATCGCTCATTCTTAGTCATACTAGTTATTTCTGAATTTATCGTACCTTCTGTCCATGCTTGAATGCGGGTAGAAACTTGATTATCAAAAGCTTCTTTGGCTAAACGAACGGCATTAAAGATAGAAGGTGCGCGGGAACTCCCATGACTAATAATACAGATTCCATCGACTCCAAACAACAATGCTCCGCCGTGTTCGGCATGGTCAATGCGTTGTTTTAGCTTTTTTAAATTAGGTTTGAGAATCGCCGTTCCCACCATTCCTCGCCATCCCTGGGGTAATTCTTCTTTCATAATGCTGAGGACAATTTCTCCGACCGCTTCAGCAAATTTGAGAATCACATTCCCAACAAAACCATCACAGACAATAACATCAAAATTACCTGATAAAACGTCTCTTCCTTCGGCATTACCAATAAAAGGAATGTGGGGATTAGCTTCTAGGCGTTCATAGGCTTGGAGTGCCAAATCATTGCCTTTTGTAGGTTCTTCTCCAATATTTAGCAACCCGACTTTGGGATCTTCTGTTCCTAAAACATATTTACTATAAACCGTTCCCATCAGGGCAAATTGCTCTAAATATTTGGGTTTACAATCCACATTCGCCCCCACATCTAAGACAATCACAGATTTATCAGCGAGTAAGGTGGGAAAAACTGTACCGATCGCAGGCCGATCAATGCCTTTGAGCCGACCCAACCGCAACAAAGCCGCCGCCATTGCTGCCCCTGAATGTCCTGCTGAAACGACTGCATCCGCGCGATCTTTTTTAACCAATTCCATGGCTATATTAATCGATGCTTTGGGTTTGCGACGTAGAGCCGTGAGAGGTTCTTCCTCCATTGTGATTACGCCTTCTGCATCCACAATTTCTAAATTTTGGGGATTGCTCGGATGATTTTTGAGATAAGCTTCAATTTGGGCGCGATCGCCGACTAAGAGAACGTCAACGTCAAGTTCTTCACTAGCGCGGATGGCTCCAGCAATAATCTCATTGGGGGCGTGGTCTCCTCCCATTGCGTCTAAGGCGATTCTGGCGCGAGTGGCTGTCATGGATCAAAAGAATAAAAGCTTTCCAGATTTTAGCAGATACTTGGATAAATTCCGCCTTTTTAAAAGGTCTATATTTGGCAAGAAACGAACTACTAATTACCAAATAGTTTAAACAATCTTGGGACAGCTTAGTCAGCATTTTTCTTTAAAATAATTCTTCTGTTCCAATTTGTTTTAAAAAGGCGATCGCTTGATCATAGAAACGGAACTTTTTTTCACTGCGACGAAACGTTGGCGTATGAACCATTCTTTTGTCATTGAGCCATTCGACACCGTGATATTTGTGCAATAATTCGTGATATAGAACAAATTCGACAACAAATTTAGGTATTTCTTTTTTATCCAAGGTTGAACTAAGAACAACTCGGTCTCTCGCTCTTTCATAATGTCCTAATTTGCGTTTCGTCAAAATTGGATTCCAACAAAGTCGCGGTTTAAGAAAAGATGAGTCTAAATATTCTTGACTGACTGTCGTAAACAATTCTTCTAAATCGTAATAACAGCCCTGAGCATTTTCCGAAAAAACTTGAGCAATTAGATCCAACTCTAAAATTATTTCACTATAAGTTTCTGAATTGGCAAAACGACGAATCAAATTTTTAGTTTCTGGTGTTTTTTTAATTAAAATAGATTCCATCACGGACTGAATTTGGTCATCTTCTGCATTAATAAAACCTTCACTAAGTTGAATATGAGTCAATTGAGGTGTTATTTTAGCTTTATAAACCGCAGAAAAATTAACTAATTCAATCAATAATGATGATGATTTTGAGGACTGGGAAAAGGCAATTATTTCAGCAATTTCTAAAGCACGACGAACAACTTTACAATGGCGATAGAGGTTATTTTCATCAATTAAAAACTGCATCCAAGCATAAACTGCACGGGAAGGAGCAGGCAAATCAGCAGCTATAAATTGATTTTTTCGACAAATTTCGTCTATTTCCATGACCTGCAATTTTAAAACAGTTTGCAAACGGCTAAAAATTAATTGATCCGTTTTTGCTTGTTGAAAAATCATTTGATTAATCAACGATTGCTGCTTAATAATATTCGTTATTCTAAATTTAGTCATTGTCAAAAAATATTGTTGTTAATAAATCCAATAATTCTCTTAATTATTATCTGTCTATTTTATGAAATTATGAAATATGGTCTTGCTTTACATACGACAAGTTCTGAATTAGGGCTTTCTATTAGTGATTTTAAAGGAGAAACTCGCAGTCAAACTTGGAATTTGGGTCGGGAATTATCCAATGTTTTACATCAATATCTTGCTGAATTTATTTTACCTCAAACTTGGAATGCGATCGCATTTATAGCAGTTGCCAAAGGGCCTGGCAGTTTTACTAGCACTCGCATTGGACTCGTCACGGCCCGAACTCTCGGACAACAATTAAATATTCCTGTTTTTGCTTTATCAAGTTTAGCAATTTTTGCTTGGTCAATCAGAAATCAAGTGAGAATTAATCAACTGATTCCGGTGCAAATGGCAGCCACAAAAGAGCAAATTTATGGCGCGATTTACCAAATTTCAGAACAAAGAAAATTAATCACAATTTTACCCGATGTTTTATTAGAACCCGAACAATGGCAAGAAAAATTAGCCCATTTTGCCACAGATCAAAAAATCTTTATTACCCCTGACAATTTAGGTGATAATGTATCCGATTTATTAAATTTAGCTTATCAAGATTGGCAAACAGAAATACGCCCTATCTGGTCAGAAGCTTTACCGTTTTATGGGATGTAATTTAACAACAAAAAACCCACCGAAGTGGGTCATCTTATCAATTTACTAAAGTTTAAATAAAGTTTTAAAACTTAGTAACGGCTTTGAGTTTGGTTAGGTTTGTGAACAATAAAGCTCACAGTTTGGCACTGTTTAATGTTGTCGAAACCAATTACTCGAATATAGGAAGAAGCATACTCAGAGCGGCATTCCCGAACTTCAGATAAAACATCCTGGGGAGTGCTGGCACTAAATAAAGGCAATTTCCACATCGTCCAATAGTGGTCAGTGGGTTTAGGAGCTTCTTCAAACTCGATCGCAGGAATATAACCTTGATCTAACAAAAATTGAATTTGTTTAGCAATTTGTTGATCGGTTAAAGGGGGTAAATAGGAAAGGGTTTCGTAATGATGCTCTTTAGCTAAGGTTTTCATGGTGTGTTTTACCTGTTAAATAAAAAACTACGTTTCTAATCATTCAGATCAAATTCTGAATCGGCGGTCTTTGAAGGTCGGGGATTTTCTAAAGGCGATCGAGTGAGTCGTTCTAGCAAATGTTTGCGGTGTTCAATATTGGCCTGACTAATGCCTGTCTGTACCATTTCTGGCAAGAATTCTAACACTTGTTCCGCTAGATGTTCTCGCACTGTCAAAATACGCAAAACCATTTCCTTATTTTCCGCCATCAACTCTTCTAAAAACGCTTCCCCATTTTGAATATTATGGTTCGCTGTATAATTTCTGAGCCAAAGACTTTGGGGTAAATTGGTTTCCGACAATTCATCAAGAATAGTACAGACAGCTTGGTAAGTCAGGTAACTTTGCAGTACCTTAGCACTCGCTTGGGCTACTTGTTTCGGCTGCATGAACACCCCAACTTTAAATTGAAAATTATTAATTATCAATTAACAAATTATCAATTATCTAGATGGTGTCCATTGCTTCAAACTCGAACTTGATTTCTTTCCACAGTTCACAAGCAGCGGCCAATTCAGGAGACCAACGGCAAGCTTCGCGGAGAACATCGTTACCTTCACGAGCCAGGTTACGACCTTCGTTACGGGCTTGAACACAGGCTTCGAGGGCAACACGGTTTGCCGTTGCACCAGGCGCGTTACCCCAGGGATGTCCCAAGGTTCCACCACCGAACTGTAAACAAGAATCATCACCGAAGATTTCAACCAAGGCGGGCATATGCCATACGTGGATACCACCAGAGGCAACGGGCATTACACCAGGTAAGGAAGCGTAATCTTGGGTAAAGAAAATACCGCGATCGCGATCTTCTTCAACGTAATCTTCACGCATGAGGTCAACAAAACCCATCGTGATGCCACGTTCGCCTTCTAATTTACCGACAACGGTTCCAGAGTGGAGGTGATCACCACCAGAAAGACGTAAACACTTAGCTAAAACGCGGAAGTGGATACCATGATTTTTTTGACGGTCAATAACCGCGTGCATGGCTCGGTGAATGTGCAATAACAAGCCATTATCACGACAGAATTTGGCTAAAGAAGTATTAACAGTAAAACCACCCGTTAAGAAGTCGTGCATGATGATGGGGGTTTTGATGTCAGCGGCAAACTGAGCGCGGGCCATCGCTTCTTCGGCGGTTGCTGCGGTAACGTTCAGGTAGTGACCTTTAACTTCGTTGGTTTCAGCTTGGGCTTTTTCAATGGCTTCTTGAACAAACAAAAAGCGATCGCGCCAGCGCATAAAGGGTTGAGAGTTAATATTTTCGTCATCTTTGGTGAAATCTAAACCACCGCGAAGAACTTCATAAACTGCACGACCGTAGTTTTTAGCAGATAAACCCAATTTAGGCTTAATCGTACAACCCAATAAAGGACGACCATATTTATTTAATTTATCCCGTTCAACGGAAATACCGTGAGGAGGGCCTTGGAAGGTTTTGATCAGAGCAACGGGAACGCGAATATCTTCTAAACGCAACGCACGCAATGCTTTAAAACCAAAAACGTTACCAACTAAGGAAGTTAAAATATTGGTGACAGAACCTTCTTCAAATAAATCTAAAGGGTAGGCAATAAACGCAAAATATTGATTATCTTCATTAGGAACGGTTTCAAGATCATAACAACGACCTTTATAACGATCCAAGTCGGTCAAACCGTCTGTCCACACCGTTGTCCAAGTTCCAGTAGAAGACTCAGCCGCAACTGCCGCCGCCGCTTCTTCGGGGGGAACACCAGGTTGGGGAGAAAAACGGAAACAGGCCAAAAGATCGGTATCTTTGGGGGTGTAATCGGGTGTGTAGTAGGTCAGGCGGTAATCTTGTACACCAGCCTTAAAGCCTGCTGATTTAGTTTGTACCATTGAGTCGTTCCTCCATAAATTGGCATTTTGAGTTCTCTTTCTTTATAGGCAAGCGGCGAGACAAGCTCCACGCTGACCATCGAGAGACTGAATTTTTAATAAATTTTCGTTTGCCAGAAGCCTTTTAAGCGCACTGTCAATTCGACTTATCTCATGTTTCGAGAATCATCTTATCACGCAGACGAACCCCTTTTGTCACCTATTTACCTCTTGGCAACCGTTTTTTGATTACAATTTTGAGACAGTCTGATTAATTTCTCTGATGAATCTCTTTTTGTTGAATGATTTGTGAGAAAAGCTTGTTAATGAAAGGGATTTGGCCTCTGATGTCAAGATAATTTATTAAAAAGAATTGATGAGTATTATTGCTTATTCGGGCTATTGTTGTTGGATGGAAGTAATAGTTTATCTTGATAAAATTACTGAATAACCGAAACTTTTAGATACAAAAATAATAAACACAACAGAATCGATGGGTTTTATGAGCAGAAAAATAGGCTGATTGATCTAAACTGAGAAGCATAAAAACTGAGATGAGGATAGAGTTTATGGCAAAAGATCGGGCTGTATTAAAGAAAGGGCTCAATAGGTGTTTCGGGGAGTTAAGCAAGTAGATTTTGTAACAAAGAACTCAACAAGGCTTTGCCACGCTTTTTTGAATTATGGACAAACTCAAAGAAACCCAGATATAAAGGCAGTTTTTCCTGAGAAATTCCCCGATGGGGAC
>JANNLO010000022.1:0-28808 GCA_031396835.1 Snowella sp. SOY_38_metabat_116 | reverse complement strand
AAAACAACATCGCTCGCCAACACCCAGTCCAATTTGTTATATAACTAATTGTAAAAATCCTAAATAAGTCAAAAAATTAAGTATTGTTACATCAGTTAGTTTTAGCTATCACTACATATTTAACACTACCCAATTTTCTTTGTTCTAGATTTGCATAGGTTTTATAGAACGGATATTCAAAATCTAATTTTCTGATGACTACATAAAATATAAGTTTCCAAGAAAAGCATTGTCACTTATTCCACCGTGACGGATTTAGCCAAATTTCTGGGCTGATCCACATCTAAGCCTCGTCGAGCCGCAATGTGATAAGCCAATAGTTGCAAAGGAATAACCGCAACAATGGGTGATAATAACTCTTTAACTTGGGGAACTAAGAGTAAATTATCAAAAATTGAGCGCGTTTCTGGGCTATCAGTGGGAGTTACACCAATTAATCGGGCATCACGGGCTTTAGCTTCTTGGGCATTGGATAATACTTTTTCATAAACAGATCCTGGCATTGCGATCGCCACAACAGGAACCTTGGAATCCAGCAGGGCAATGGGGCCATGTTTCATTTCCCCCGCAGGATAACCCTCTGCATGAATATAACTAATTTCTTTGAGTTTTAAAGCTCCTTCTAGCGCAATGGGGAAATTAATACCGCGACCAATAAAAATGAAATCCTGGGTATCCACAAATTCATGGGCTAATTCGGCGATCGCTTTTTCTTGTTCTTCTAGAATTACTTCAATTTGAGCAGGTAATTGGCATAAACCGTTGATAATATCTTCCAATTGCTCAAAAGAAAGAGTTTGACGACGATACGCTAAATCTAACGCCAGAAAGTAAAAACCCATTAATTGGGCAGTAAAAGTTTTAGTCGCTGCAACCCCAATTTCGATGCCTGCATGGGTATTAATAATCTGATCCACCATCTGAGCGAGGGTGCTTTCTGGACGATTTGTAATTCCTAAAATATGAGGTTTATAAGAGTCATCCAAACCCGTGCGCCGTTGTTTTTCCATTTCCAGAGCGGCTAGAGTATCGGCAGTTTCACCCGATTGAGTCACGCCAATGGTCAGAGTATGGGGAATTAAGGGAGTCGGGGCATAACGAAACTCGGAAGCATATTGCACAACAGTAGGAATGTCAGCTAATTGTTCTAATAAATATTTACCAACTAAGCCCGCGTGCCAACTGGTTCCACAGGCCAGAATTTGGACATATTGCAAATTTTCATAAAGTTCTGGAGATAATCCTAATTGGACGGGACTAGTTTCTGGTTTATCGGCAGCGTGCCAATTTGGATCGAGATAAGTTTCTAGACAAGCGCGAACTACGGCGGGTTGCTCATAAATTTCCTTGAGCATGAAGTGACGAAATCCCTGTTTTTCGACGGTTGTGTGGCTCCAATCGAGGGTTCGGGGTAATTTGCGTAAACGGTTCAAGTTAAAGTCATAGATTTCAACGCCTAAGGGTGTAAGTCGAGCAATTTCGCCATTTTCTAGGGATAGAACCGTGCGAGTATGATTTACCAAAGCCGTCACGTCCGACGCACAGAAAAATTCACCTTGCCCAAAACCCAAAATTAAGGGAGCTTGTTGACGGGCCACAATTAGTTCGTCGGGATAGTCTGCACAAATAACTGCGATCGCAAAAGCCCCTTCTAACCGAGCGATCGCCTGTTTGACGGCCGTTAAAAAAGCCCCAAAAAAATCATTAGATTCAACCTGAAGATTCGCTAAAATATCTGAAATTAAATGGGGAATAACCTCTGTATCGGTTTCTGAGAGAAATGTATAACC
The DNA here is from genome assembly GCA_031396835.1 of Snowella sp. SOY_38_metabat_116. Taxonomy (GTDB): domain Bacteria; phylum Cyanobacteriota; class Cyanobacteriia; order Cyanobacteriales; family Microcystaceae; genus Snowella. Next base: position 27,018 of record JANNLO010000022.1, on the reverse strand, counting down.
TTTTCCTTTTAATTCTTCTCGCAATTCTTGATAATTCTCAATAATGCCATTCTGAACAACTGCAATTCGACCAGTTTGATCCCGATGAGGATGGGCGTTATGCTCTTCAGGTTTCCCATGAGTAGCCCAGCGAGTATGGCCAATACCAATTTGAGAAGGATTAACTTCCCGTTCTAGTTTTTCTTTGAGGTTAAATAATTTTCCCTTGGCTCGAATACAGTCAATTTGGCCTTCTAACACGGTGGCAATCCCTGCCGAATCATAACCGCGATATTCTAGGCGTTCTAAGCCATCTACCAAAATATCAACTGCTTTTTGCGTACCGATGTAGCCGACGATTCCACACATGATAGTTATCCAGAATCCAAATTAATTAGTAATAGTGTAACGGTTTAAACGAATTTAGCAAGGATATTGCTTAAAATTTATCGGTTTCAGGACGTGGCCCAACGGCTCCTGGTTGATTAACGAATAAATTTCCAGCCGCTTCATTTTGATAAATGCAATCAATTTTTGGTTTGCCTTCTAGTGGCCCAGTAAAACCAAAAGTATTCATCCGATTTTTACATTCATTTACCTGTTGAGAATCCAAAAGTTTATTTTGCTCTAGAATAGCCCAGTTATTGCGACGCAAAACACAACCAGGTTGCATAATCGGCTGAGTCACAAAAACATTAAAGGGATTGAGAGTAACAAAAATTCGCATATCAGTAACGATCGCACTAGATCCAAATTGGACGCAAAGTTCGGCATTCGGTGCGCTACGGTCAATAACTTCCCGTGAAGCGACATTTTCAGGACTAAAACTTGCCGTTGAACTAAAGCCAATCCCCACACCAATTCCCAGAATAAAAATCCCTCCAAATAGGGCGATCGTACCATAATTCATGTTGAATTTAGACTTGGGCGGCTCATATTCTCTTTCTCGGTCATAGGAACGGGGCGGAGGTGCGTAACGAGGTGGTTTTCGAGCCATAAAGATTGGGGAAAAGTTAGAAATTATTCAGGTCATTACATCCATATTCTAAACAAGTCCTTCCGTTTTGTAGATTTTTTTGCAATTTTCTATTTTGTTTGAGGACACAAAAACGATGCTGAAACTCAGTTCAGTTTATTACTAAATATGCCTTAATATGTGATTATTGCCCAAAATCAGGTTTGACGTGCAATAATTTAAAAGCACTATGCTATGCTAAAAATGTTTGGTTAGGGGAGGCTGAGTCACGGTGAGCTATATTTTAGGGATTTCTGCGTATTACCATGACAGTGCGGCCGCGTTGGTTTGTGAAGGAAAAATTGTAGCAGCAGCCCAGGAAGAACGTTTTACTCGCAAAAAACATGATGCCCGTTTTCCTAAAAATGCCATTCTCTACACTCTACAAGAAGCCAAAATTTCTTTTAATCAGCTTGATTATATTGTTTTTTACGAAAAACCCTTACTTACCTTTGATCGCCTCTTAGAAACTTATTTAGCCTACGCTCCCCAAGGATTACAGTCTTTTATCTCTGCCATGTCTGTTTGGTTACAGGAAAAGCTGTATCTCAAAACCGTGATTAAAAAAGCCTTAGCAGAATTAGGCAACTGCAAACCCAAGCAACTTCCCCCGCTACTTTTTGGTGAACATCATCAATCCCATGCAGCCTCGGCTTTTTTTCCTAGTCCCTTCAAGAAAGCGGCAGTTTTGTGTATGGATGGAGTGGGTGAGTGGGCAACAACTTCGCTTTGGCTGGGAGAGGGCAATCAGTTAACGCCGCAATGGGAGATTGATTTTCCCCACTCTTTGGGATTGCTTTATTCAGCTTTCACCTATTACACGGGTTTTAAGGTCAATTCAGGGGAATATAAGTTAATGGGACTCGCTCCTTACGGACAACCGAAATATGTGGATCTAATTTTAGATAATTTGTTGGATCTCAAGGAGGATGGAACTTTTCGGCTGAATATGAAATATTTTAACTATACAACGGGCTTGACTATGACAAATAAGCTCTTTGACCGACTTTTTGATGCACCTCCTCGTCAGCCTGAAAGTGATTTAACTCAGCGAGAAATGGATATTGCGGCTTCTATTCAGCAAGTTACTGAGGAAATTGTTTTAAGATTGGCAAAAACAGCCCAAAAAGAGTTGGGAGTCGATTATCTTTGTTTGGCGGGCGGCGTTGCTTTAAATTGTGTGGCTAATGGTCGCCTGTTGCGAGAAGGTAAGTTTAAGGATATTTGGATTCAACCTGCGGCGGGGGATGCGGGGGGCGCGCTCGGGGCGGCTTTGTCGGTTTGGCATGAATATTTAGAAAAGCCTCGTCAAATAAATGGTTCTGATAAAATGCAGGGTTCTTATTTAGGCCCAAAGTTTAATAATACAGAAATTAAGCAATATTTAGAGGATGTTAAAGCGGTTTATTGCTATTTAAATGAGTCCGAATTATGTAAAAATGTGGCGAAAATTTTAGCTCAAGGAAATGTTGTCGGCTGGTTTCAAGGAAGAATGGAATTTGGGCCTCGTGCATTAGGCGATCGCTCAATTATTGGGGATCCACGCAATCCTAAAATGCAATCTGTGATGAATTTAAAAATTAAATATCGGGAATCTTTTCGACCTTTTGCTCCGTCAGTTTTAGCAGATAAAGTTGCAGATTATTTTGAATTAGATCATGACAGTCCTTATATGTTATTAGTAGCAGATATTAAAGAAGATTTAAGAATGACAATGACGGACGAACAACAACAATTGTTTGGCATAGAAAAATTAAATATACCGCGTTCCCAATTACCTGCGATTACTCATGTAGATTATTCGGCTCGTGTGCAAACAGTTCATGCTGAAACCAATCCCCGTTATTATCAATTAATTAGTGAATTTGAAGTTTTGACGGGTTGCGCTGTGTTGGTAAATACGTCTTTTAATGTGCGCGGTGAACCGATTGTTTGTACTCCTGAGGATGCTTATCGGTGTTTTATGCGGACAGAAATGGATTATTTAGTTTTAGAAAATTATGTATTAGCTAAAACCGATCAACCCCAATGGCAAAAAGATGAAAATTGGCAACAAGAGTTTGAACTAGATTAGTTAATAATAATTAAATAATATGAATGATCAGAAAAAATTAACAACCAAAGAATTACGAGAGTTTGGATTAGTAACTGGTGGTATTATTGCTGGATTATTTGGCTTTATTATTCCTTTAATTAGAGGTCATGTTTTACCCATTATTCCTTGGATTATTGCTGTTGTTTTGGGTGTGTTAGCAATAACTTTGCCAAAATCTCTTGATCCAGTTTATCGAATTTGGATGAAAATTGGTCTTGCTTTGGGCTGGGTTAATAGCCGAATTATTTTGTCAATTGTTTTCTTTATTATGGTGACTCCAATGGCATTTATCATGAAGTTATTGCAACGAGATACAATGGCTAGAAAATTTGATTTTCAGTTAGAAACCTATCGCATTTCTAGTAAAGTTCATTCTCATTCTAGTATGGAAAAACCTTATTAGAAATTTATACATTGTACCAAAAGTGAGTTAACAAATGGACGGATTTATTGAATTAATAAAAGATGTTTGGGGATTTTTAAAGGCACGTCAAAAGTTTTGGCTATTGCCATTAATTATCACTTTGGTGTTATTAGGAGCGTTAATTGTTTTTACTCAAGGTTCTGCGATCGCGCCTTTTATTTACACTTTGTTTTGATTTTCTTCTTCGGGTAAAACATAAATTAATCCTGAAATTAACGTTAAAATTACTGATAGCCAAAAGGTGATTTGTGCGGGTATTTGCCATTCTTGGGATAAAGGAGCTAAAAGTAATATGATCGCCATAATTTGGGAAAAAGTTTTCAGTTTTCCCCAGAGATTTGCACCTGAAATTGCTTTATTTCCACTCACCCGCCAACCCGCGATCGCTAATTCCCGTCCCAAGATTAAGAAAACTGCCCAAGCAGGAATAATTTGCCATTGAGTTAATATTAAAAATGGCCCTAATACTAACAATTTATCAACCAAAGGATCGAGAAATTTTCCCATTTCTGTGACCTGATTTAACTTACGTGCCAAATAACCATCTAGCCAATCTGTTAATGCTGCGATCGCAAAAATACCTGTTGCCCACCAGCGATGAATATTAGTTGGATCTGTTAGTAAGATAAAAATAAATGGTAAACCTAACAAACGAGAAAAAGTAATAATGTTCGGTAAATTCATAGAAAAAAACTTTAAGATAAAATAATTAGTTTACAAAGATTTATTAAGTAAAACCAGTTAATGTAAAATGAATTCAAGAGACTGTTTTATTATTAAATATAACATCAGAAAATCAATAAAGCTTTCTTTTACTAATCTTGTTGTTAGTATAAAAAATCAGTTCTAAAAATTAATATCAAGCCGATCTTTTAGGATAATATGTTATGACAAAAAACTCTTTATTAAATCAAATTAAACTTGAATTTTCAGAAGAAATTTCTCACTTAAGAGAATCTGACTTAAGAAAAGATTTGTCGGCTGTTCACTTATCAAATGATGGACATCTTTGGTTAGGTTGTGATGAAGGAACTAATTTGGAACGTCTGACATTAATCAATCAAGATACAAAAGATGATTTCGGCGATCATAAAAGTTTTAAAGTAGAAGATTATTTAGATTTACCTGATAATAATAAGACTGAAATTGATATAGAAGGTTTAGCCGAATCAGGTCATTATCTTTGGTTAGTTGGTTCTCATAGTGTGAAGCGTAAATCGACTAAATCAGATAAATCAGATGTTGAAAATAGCCAACGTTTAGCATCTATTGAAACAGAATCAAACCGTTATTTATTAGCTCGGATTCCCTTAATTAATGGTAAATTATATCAATCCCATATCTCTCCATCTGACCCTAATAAAGAATTATTTGCAGCAAAATTGGCATCAACTCGTAAGGGAAATTTACTAACAGAAATTCTTGCAGAAGATGAGCATTTTAAACCTTTTATTGAAGCGAATATTCCTTCAAAAGATAATGGATTTGATATAGAAGGATTAGCTGTTAATCATAACCAAATTTTTGTGGGTTTACGCGGCCCTGTTTTACGGGGTTGGGCGATAATTTTAGGGCTTGAAATTAAAAATACTAGCTCTAGTTCTCTCAAGCTAAAAAAAATTGGAGATAATGATCGCCGCTATCAAAAGTTTTTTGTTAATCTTCAGGGTTTAGGAATCCGAGAACTGTTAATTGAAGGAGAAGATTTAATTATTTTGGCTGGCCCAACTATGGAACTTGATGGCCCTGTTAAAATTTTCCGTCTAGAAAACATTTTACAATTGGCGGATAATAGTTTTTCTAATCCTAAGTTTTTGCTAGATATTCCTTATGGAGAAGGGGTTGATCATGCAGAGGGAATTACCCAATTTACTTCCTTGTCAGGAAAGCCTTCTATTTTGGTAGTTTATGATTCTCCTAGTTCTGAAAGATTGATTGGAAACCACGAAATTTTAGCGGATGTTTTTGAGATTTCAGATTAGAATGATTGAGAAAAAATGCTTTTTTAATAACTTCTAATTCTTGTCTTTTAGAAAAATAAACGCGATCGCTGAGCAACTCGGTCAATTCTTGTGTCAGGATTTAGACAGTTCTCTTTTTCCCCTTTTTCATGACCAAAAATCTTAAGTACGCTTATTTTCCAGGCTGTGTTGCCCAGGGAGCTTGCCGCGAATTATCCCAATCCACTGCTGCCCTGACCCAAGCTCTCGGTATTGAATTAATTGAATTGAAAAAAGCTTCCTGTTGTGGATCGGGAACTTTTAAGGAAGATTCGCAGTTATTGGAAGATACGGTGAATGCGCGTAACATTGCTTTAGCAGAATCCCTAAATTTGCCACTCTTAACTCACTGTAGCACTTGTCAAGGCGTAATTGGCCATGTGGATGAACGTCTGAAAGAAGCAAAAGTTAATGATCCTGATTATTTAGAAAAAGTCAACGGCTATTTAAAAAAAGAAAATTGCTCTCCCTATCAAGGTTCGACGGAAGTTAAACATCTGCTCTGGGCTTTAGTCGGGGATTATGGTTTAGAAGAATTGCAAAAACGAGTAACGCGATCGCTGTCTGGGTTAAATTGTGCGGCGTTTTATGGTTGTTATTTATTGAGAGCGCAGAAATCGATTCCCTTTGATGACCCGATCGCGCCAGAATCAATGGAAAATGTTTTTCGGGCAGTGGGAGCAAACCCGATTTATTACGGTGGCAGAACTCAATGTTGCGGTTGGCCCGTTTCTAGTTATGCAACTACCGAATCTTTTCGTTTAGCAGGCAGCCATCTCCAATCCGCGATCGCAGCAGGAGCCGATTGTTTAGTCACACCCTGTCCCCTTTGTCATTTGCAATTAGATTCTCGACAACCCGAAATTGCCAAAATTTTAGACAAACCCTTCGCACTTCCTGTTTTACATTTACCCCAATTGGTAGCCTTAGCTGTTGGTATTAAACCTGAAAAATTAGGCTTAGATCGTCATCTTGTTTCAACTCGTCCTCTATTAGAAAAACTAGGATTTTAATGCTTCTGAAATTACTTTTGTGATTGACAGCCGCAATTATTTTCTAAACTAATAGCGGAAATTTCTAGAATGATCAAAAATTTTACGATCGCAATTAATAAAACCTCGAAATTAACCCAGTTATTTTATTTAGTAATTGGGGAAGAGCAACTTCAAAAAAATTACCAAACAACTCAAAAATTAGTTAAATTAATTCTTCTAGAAAGTTTTATTTTAACTATCAAGAAAGTCTTAAAACTCAGCTTAGGCAAGATTTTGAAAAGCCAATAGTTTAATTTTTGGCAGTATTTTTTCTTTATATTTATGATTAGCAATTTGCTGTCATACCAATTTAATTTGATTATGTTGCACTTCACCTTGCAGGGATACCCCCTAACCCCCTTTGAAAGGGGGAAGCCGAAGGCGGGGGTTGAGTCATCTGACCTGTTTTCAGTTTAGTTTGCTGTCAGTAAAAATGATCTATTTTACCAAACTGGATCAGAATAAAGAGTAATGGTGACTGAATTAACTCCTGATGGAATACTGCTAATACAAGAACAAATAGGAGTATTTTCTTCTATTTCAACTTCACAAGCATGACAAGATCCCATTAAGCAACCAGTCGAAATAAAAATTCTCGCTCGTGCTGCCACATCTAAAATTAATTCACCTGGTTCTGCTTCAATGGTGATTTCATCGGGTAAAAAAAGAACATTAACACTCATTAATTTTCCTCATTTAAGGTTTTAAAAATAGGAGTTAAATCTACATATTGATCCACTAAATCAGCCAAACTATCTAACATAATTTCTCGCTGTTCTTGATAATTGGAAATGCCTGTTGGTAATGTTGTTAATCCTCGACGTTTTCTAAGAAAATTTAACCAAGATCTTCGCCAAGGGCCATTATCAAAAATACCGTGTAAATAAGCTCCCCAAATTAATTGATTTTTAGTGACTATTCCTAAAGATTTATCCTCAAAAATAGGATAATAATCTTGTTTTTTGTTATCATTATTAATGTCCAGAAATTGAGTTATACCTTGATGAATTTCATAGCCAATAACAGGTAAGCCTGACTGGGGATAATGGGAAATAGATTGACGTTGTTGAGTGATTTTTTGACCAGTAATCTGAGTTTCTATTGGTAAAAAGTTTAGTCCATTATAACTCTCTTCTGTTCCCTCGTAATGCTCTAGATCGCTGACTTTTTTACCTAACATTTGATAACCGCCACAAAGCCCAAAAATCACACCTCCTGCCTCAATATATTTCCTTATTTGTGCTACCATTCCGCTTTGATTAAGAGCGATTAAATCTGCAATTGTTGTTTTTGTACCAGGCAAAATAACGGCATCAGGATAACCTAAAGAATCTTCTAATTGTACATATTTTAAAGTTAAACTTGACTCTGCTTCTAAGGGGTCAAAATCATTAAAATTGGCAATACGAGGTAAGCGAATAACCACAATGGTTAAATCAGATTGACTCGATGAAGTACGACGGTCTAATAAACTTAAAGAATCTTCAGCAGGAAATAATAATTCTGACCAAGGAATCACTCCTAAAACGGGAATGTTTGTGTAATTTTCTAACCATTCAATACCCGAATCCAAAAGCGATCGCTGTCCCCGAAATTTATTAATCACAATTCCTTTAATTAACGCCCGTTCTTCTGGTTCCAACAAAGCCAAAGTTCCCACCACATGGGCAAACGCGCCGCCGCGATCGATATCCACAATTAAAATAGTCGCCGCCTGGAGATATTTCGCCACTCGCATATTAGTTAAATCTCGATGTTTAAGATTAATTTCGGCGGGACTGCCTGCTCCTTCACAAACAATCACTTCAAATTTTTGTTGCAAATAGTCCAATGATTCTGTGATAGCTTGCCAACCTCTTTCAAAATACTTTTCATAATATTCTGATGCTCCCGTCACCCCGATCGCTTGCCCTTTGATAATCACTTGGGAAGTCATATTGCCTTGAGGTTTAAGCAAAACTGGATTCATTTCCACTCGGGGAATCGTTCCCGCAGCCCAGGCTTGAACGGCTTGTGCGTGACCTATTTCTCCTCCTTGTTCTGTAACATAAGCATTCAGTGCCATGTTTTGCCCTTTAAAGGGAGTTACTTGCCAACCTTTACGATTTAAAATTCGACAAATTGCCGTTGTTAGAAATGATTTACCCGCATGGGAAGTTGTTCCGACGATCATCACTGCTTTCATAATGCTTTTCCTAGTTTTTAAAAAATACTGAATTTAAATATCACTTCAAATAAGCTAAAGTTACCCCAGAACCGCCTTCATTTTGGGGAGCTAATTCAAATTTTTCTAGTTGGGGATGGTGGCTTAAAAAAGCATGAACTCCTTGTCTTAATTTACCCGTTCCTTTGCCATGAATAATCCAAAGAATACCCGATTCATGGGCTTGATTAATCGCTTTGTCTAACTTTGATTCTGCTTCTTCTACGCGATCGCCTCTTAGGTCAATGGTATTATTAGAAGTCCTAATCATCACATAAGTTTTAGGAATAGGAGGTGTAGGTATGACTACTTTCGCAGGTTTTGCCACTACTTTTTTGCCATCTAACGACTCAATTTCTGTCACAGCTACTGTCATTTTCATCAAGCCAAATTTAACTGTTACTTCACCTGCTGATTCAGAAAAATTTAAAACTTCGGCAGTTTGTCCCAGACTAGGAATTTTAATTTTTTCTCCTATTTGTGGTTGATAGGCGATCGCTTTAATTGCAGTTTTGGCTAACTCTTTTTCTTGAATTTGTTTAAGTCTTTCGGTCGCTTGTTGTGCTTCTTGGGCCGTCGGTTTTTCTCGTTGTAATTCTCGGATCACCTTAGCAATTTCTGCACGAGCTTCAGCGATCGCTTTTTGAATTTCTTGTTCCTGATATTGTCGTAAATCTCTTTCTCTTGCCTGTAATGAAGAAGCTTTTTCTGATACTTGCGTATAAAATTCCTCGGTTTGGTGGAGTAATTTTTGTGCTTCTTTTGCCTTCATTTCTTGTTCTCGACGTTGAGATTCTAACCCCGCAATAACCTGATTAATTTCTTCAGAAAATCCTCCCAGACGAGTTTTAGCCGCTTCCACAATTTCTAGATCTAACCCTAAACGTTGAGCAATAGTTAAGGCATTAGAACGACCAGGGATTCCCCACAACAGTCGATAAGTTGGTGATAAGGTTTGGTCATTAAATTCAACAGACGCATTTTCAAATCGTTCATCTTGATATTTTAGAGCCTTCAATTCGCCATAATGAGTGGTTGCCAAGGTTAAAAGTGCATGATCTGCCAAGTAATTTAAAAGCGCGATCGCCAAAGCACTGCCTTCAACGGGATCGGTTCCTGCACCAACTTCATCTAATAAAACCAGAGCATTAGAGCCGTTAACAGAATCATTGATAGCCTCAATAATACGAGTAATACGACGAATATGCCCAGAAAAAGTCGATAAACTCTGCTCTAAAGATTGTTCATCTCCAATATCCGCTAAAACTTGCTCAAACCAAGGAATTTCAACAGGAGCTTTGGCAGGAATATATAAACCCACTTTGGCCATCAACGCCGCAATTCCCAAGGTTTTGAGGGTAACGGTTTTTCCGCCCGTGTTCGGCCCCGTAATCGCAACGACTCGAATTTTGGGATCAATTGTCACCGTGATCGGCACAACTTCTAGACCTTGTTCTTGCTTCTGTTGCCAAACTAAAAGCGGATGACGCAACTGTCGCAGAATAATTGACTTATTATCATTAAAATCAACAAAATTAGGCGGATTACCACCCAGCCACAAACTATAGCGCAATCTCGCCGTTGCCAAATCTAAACAGGTTGCGACAGCCAGTAAATGAGCTAAATCTTCTTGAATTTCGGTAATTTTTGCAGTTAAGCGCCTGAGAATAATTTCTTCTTCTGTTTGCTCGCTTACACGGCATTGACGGAGTTTATTTCCCAATTCAACAATTGCCTGGGGTTCTACATAAATCGTTGCGCCACTGCTGGAACTATCGTGAATAATGCCTGGTATTTGGTCTTTTTGCGGAGTTTTAACGGGAATAACAAAGCGATCGCCCCGTTGAGTAATGACAGCTTCTTGAATTGCTCCTGGCTGACGTTGTAAAATATTCTGGAGTTTTTGATAAATGCGCCCGCGAATATCTTTGAGTTTTTGGCGAATTTCTCCCAATTTAGGACTAGCTCGCTCGGAAACTTTGCCATCTTCCCCAATGCAGTGGTGAATTTCTTGCTCTAATTCGGGATAGGTACGAATATCAGCGACTAATTTCGTCAAAACAGGCAAATTTTCTTTGGCATCAATCACTCGGCGCAAACGTCTTACTCCTGCCAAGGTCGTTGCTAAATTGAGTAATTCCAGACCCGATAGCATTCCGCCTAATTCTGCTCGCGTTAAAGCTGCCCGAATATCATTAATGCCAGTAAATTTCCAACCTGCATCCAAACTTTGTTCAATCTGTTCAATTTCTTGGGTTTGGCTTAATAATTCGAGGCTTTTTGCTTGAGTGTCGGGAGGAATTAGAGTTAATGCCGCCATCATGCCTAATTTAGTCTCTGCAAAAGTAGAGAGATGTTGGCACAGACGTTCCCATTCGAGCAAGGTTAAGGTTTCGGTTTGGATCAAGATTTGATTGGGGTGCTACTTTTTTTAAGATACTCGATCAGCGAGGTTGTTGGCTAAAGCTTAAATATTTATTTTTATCTGGAGAAAGTTTTTTCAGAACAAGAATAAAGACTGTTTTTTGAGCTTTTTAGAGTTTAATTAGAGAAATTAAATCATTGTTAGTATTTTATGAGCAGATATTGACATTTAGCCGTTAAATTATTTAATGTCGCTAACTTGCAATAATTCTGCAACAGTAGAACAATGAGCGGGTAAATTAAAGCTTTTGGGATTAACAGGTTGAGGATAGGTGAAATGGCGATAATCTAAACAAAATCTGTCCCATTCTGCCATTTGAATGCGAAAAATTTTAATGAAAAAGTTTGCCAAAGTAATGGAAAGAGGAATGCCAAAATAGATTTTTTTGTTGAGATAGGCTGCGATTTCTGCGATCGCCTGATTTACATTTAAGGGAGCATTGCCTAAGACAAGATCGCGACTTTCTGTGGGTGCAGGAGGATTATCAATCAGATAACTAACGACTTGGGCAATATCTTGGGCATGAATAAAATGAAAACTGCCATCGGCTTTAAACCAACGAATTAAATTTATCCATTTTAAAATATCTTGCAGTCCACCTGATAGATGAGAATAGGGTTTATTTTTATCTCCTCCAAAAACCAAGGTTGGATAAACGGTCGTAATCTTAGACGCGATCGCCAAGTTTGGTAACGCTTGATGACATAAATATTTAGTGCGAATATAGTCTGTGCCAATAGTTCCCGCTTCTTTGATGGGATGACCTTGATGATCTAGAATGCTGGCGGTTGAAAAATAAATAACCTGTTCACAAACCGTCGGCTCTAATAGTTCCATCAAAGCCAGTGTTTTAATCACATTAATCTCATAGGTTTCTGCTGGATCGCCCCAACTGGTTGCAATCAAAACAGCAATTTCAATGGTTTTTAATAAATCACTAAATTTTTCGATTTCTCGTAAATCACCTGAAAGTATCTGAATATTGGGACGAGACTGGACATCAATTTGTAATTTTTGGGGATTTCTAATCAATAAAAAAAGTTCATGTTCCGTGTTTTCAATCAAAGTTTCTGTCAAATAATGACCAATACAACCACTCGCACCTGTTAAAAAAATTCGCTTCATAGTAAATAAAAAAAGTCAAGCTCCCATGCCTGAATAAGATCTTAAGCCCCGTCGCCATAACCAACGATTTAAAAAGAAAAACACGCTTAACCAAATGCCGATCATCAAAAAGCCTCGTTCAATATTAACAGGTAAACCGATTAAAATTGCCGCAGGAAAATAAACGCCATAGGGAAAAGGTGTCCACAAAACAATTTCTTTAATCAGTGGCGGAAACGTGTCTAAAGGAGCAATCATTCCTGATAGAAAAATGAAAAATAAAAACCATAATTCTTGGATGGCACTGGCTCGCTCTGTCCAAAAAGCAAACATCGCAAAAGTATATTGAATCAAAAAATATAAAGTAAAGGCTAAAATAATTGCCAAAATTCCTAAAATAGAACTTGTTAAACTGGGAATCCAAAAAGCGCGGGGATACAATGTGAAAAATAATAAAGTTAGAAGAATTGCTATGGGAAATCGAGTCATTTTTTCAGCAATGTGGCGGGCAACGTGATGCCAAATGGGATCAAGAGGTTGCAATAATTTAAAAGATAGTTTTCCTTCAATCACTTCCCTTTCAAATTCCCAAATAACCCAAATATTTGTAAATTGTCGCACTTGAAAAACGGCAAAAAAATAACGGATAAATTGTAAAGAATCTAAGCCAAAATTACCGCTATTAGCTGCTTCTATCCAAACACCCATTAAAATAATTGGTAAAGAGCCTGATAAGACCCAAAAGAAAATTTCTGCCCGATATTCAATCATATTGGCATAATTAACTGAGAGAAGAGTCGTGATTTTTTTTAATATCCAGTGCATAAATTAGTTTTAAATTGCAATTATAAATGTTGAAAAATAAGAGAAAGATTATTAGCTGGCATGGGAACAATTTCTTGAAGTATTAATTGATTTGTTTCGGCAACTTGAACAACATCTTCTAAATTTCGGATTCCCCATTCAGGATTTTTAAGTTGGAGCGATTGATCGAATCTTTCATTGCTCGGAGCAGTTTGTTTTCCTAATTGTTTATAGGGGCCGTATAAATATAAAATTCCTCCTGTTGGTAAAAGTTTTCCCGCTCCCGTCATTAATCCTACACAGGCTGACCAAGGCGAAATATGAATTAAATTAATAGCAATAATTACCGCAATTTCTGCGATCGCAGCCTGATTTAGATTGTCAGTCCAGTTGGGCAAACTAACATTAATATCCAAGGGAACTTGCAGATTATTAAGCGTGTAATCTTGTCGCCAAGCTTCAATACTTAAACGCAAAAACGGATCAGGATCGGAAGGAATCCATTCTTGAGACTGGAAATAAGTTGCAAAAAAACAAGCGTGTTCACCCGTCCCACTAGCAATTTCTAAAATATTTCCTTGCTTAGGAATTATTTGCTGCAAAACTTCTAATATCGGTTGACGATTTCGTTCGGTTGCAGGAGCATATTGTTTTGTGCGATCGCGGATTTTGTCCATAATTTTCAAGCTTTTTTTTGATCATAACCCAAGAGAAAAATTTTATCTTTTGTGATCATTTTTGCTGCATTTAGACTTTAGCAATTCACCAGAAAAATACTCTCAAAAAAATAAGATAATCGCATAATGATTACCTTATCAAGCAAAAAATTTTAATAATTAGCAACTTAGAAATAAATCGTGCCGCCCCAACGTGTATCAAGTTTTGGCGCGATTAGAGTATAACCTGCAATATCATAGACATCATCTTCCGTTAAATTTTTCAATTCGGGATAGATATCAGGTCTGGTGACATTTGGGTGCAACTCAGTGTAATCATCGACACCATCATAGCTAGTGGGTTTTTTAAGAAAATCGACGATCGCCAATAAATTATCTCTGGGGGGTTCTGCTTGAGATAAATCTTTTAAACCTAAACTGACATTGTTATTGGTTTTCGTTTTTCCTTGCAGATGACATTTAGTACAATTCTGGACAAAAAGCTTTTGACCTTTGGCAAATTCTTGTTGGGTCAGAGATGCCGTTTTACCAGCACCATCTAAAGAAATCGTTAGAGTCTCTGCTGTGAGTTCGACCGCGTTGGCACTGCCCACTGAAAATTGGAATAAAAAAAATACAGTGGCGATCGCTACCAAAAAAAATCTTTTCACCATTGTTCTCCTCAAATAGTTTGATTGATTTGGTTTTAACTTAATTGACATTGACATTTCCCAATCTTGCTAGTTTGTTGATCATCTCCAGAGCATTTTTAGCAATCAAAATCTTGCAACTATTAGTTGTTTTTCTATTCCCAAAGCCGAGAACCAGATTAACAAATATTAATTATTAGATTGGGACTGGTGAGACAAAATTTGAACAATAACTGCTTTAGCATCTTCCAACGCTAAATTAGTTTGTTGATTTTTATAGGTCACTCCCAACTGATCACAGAGATGAAACACTGCTTTCACTGAGAGATTATATTCAGCCGCAATATCGGCGATCGATAAATCTGCAAACCCCATAAGGATGACCGTTGAGCAAACTAGTTAAGATTGGGTGGTTATAACTATCATGACATTCAAGTGGCCCCTTGCTGCATTCATTGATAAGTTTTGCTTTTAGCTTAAATCAGAAAATGTTCAGAATTGATAGGGTTTACAGGCATTAATACCGCAGTTTTGATCTAGATTTCTGGATTGAATCTTTTTTAAAATAGTCTATGATATAAAATTAGTTTACACAAATCTTAAAACTTACTTAAGAATTATTTGAATTTAAATTCTGCCTATTTATTGGTTTCCCATGGAAGTCGTGATCCCCGTCCTCAAATCGCGCTGGATCAACTTGCTTGTTTGGTTAACCAAAAATTAATCCTTGACAAAATTAATTTGGTTAACTCTTTTACTCAATCCGAGCCAATAAGTTTGACAGAAAAAACGATAACTTTGTTGGGCGATCGCGAAACAATATTAGTTAAAACGGCAACGCTTGAATGTCATCCCCAGCCCTTACATCAACAGATTTTAGATGTGGCTCAGGCGGCAAAAACTTCAGGTTTTTCTATGTTGAAAATTGTGCCACTTTTTTTGATTCCAGGCGTTCATGTTCAAGTAGATCTTCCTGCTGAGGTGGCGATCGCGGAATCTCAATTACAAAATTTAATTAAGTTAGAATTATGTCCTTATTTAGGAAGTTCTGCTCAGATTACCGATCTTTTAGACCAACAGTTTAATCAATCTCCTGATAAAACCCGTATTATCATTGCTCACGGAAGTCGGCGTTTGGGTGGAAATACTGTGATTGAAAATCTGGCTCAACAGTTGAATGCGATCGCTTGTTATTGGTCAGTGGCTCCTAGTCTAGAATTGGTTATCTCAAATTTAGATCTTAAAACAGAAAAAAATATTACGATCTTGCCTTACTTTCTGTTCACGGGAGGCATTACCGATGCGATCGCGCTTCAAGTGCAACAATTACAACAAAAATTTCCTCAAATCTCGTTTAAAATGGGTTCTCCTTTAGGTGCAACGACCGAACTCGCCCAATTAATTATTGATTTAATCCATTCATGAATCAGCCGTTTTTAGAATCTAGTCTTGATCAAGTTTTAGGTAAA
The DNA here is from genome assembly GCA_031396835.1 of Snowella sp. SOY_38_metabat_116. Lineage (GTDB taxonomy): Bacteria > Cyanobacteriota > Cyanobacteriia > Cyanobacteriales > Microcystaceae > Snowella. Next base: position 11,160 of record JANNLO010000022.1, on the reverse strand, counting down.
GTTTATTTAGTCGGTGCGGGGCCGGGTGATCCAGGTTTAATGACAATTAAAGGGAAAATGCTGCTTGAAAACGCCGATGTTGTTGTTTATGACGCGCTTGTAAGTTCCCCAATTTTAGCGATGATCAATCCCCAAGCAGAACAAATTGATGCAGGCAAACGACGGGGCCGCCATTCCAAATTGCAGGATGAAACCAATCAATTACTGATCGAAAAAGCTCGAAATAATGCCATTGTCGTACGTTTAAAAGGCGGAGATCCTTTTGTGTTTGGTCGGGGAGGAGAAGAAATGGAAGCGTTAATCCAAGCGGGAATTGCAGTGGAAGTTGTTCCAGGCATAACCTCTGGGATTGCGGCTCCTGCCTATGCGGGAATTCCTATCACCCATCGAGATTATAGTTCCAGCGTCACTTTTGTAACAGGTCATGAAGTCGCGGGAAAATATCGACCCCAAATTAATTGGACGGCGATCGCCCAGGGATCAGAAACCATCGTGATTTATATGGGAGTGCATAATTTAGGAAATATCTTGCCCGAACTTTTAACAGGTGGCTTATTACCCGAAACCCCGATCGCGCTCATTCGTTGGGGAACCCGTCCCGATCAATCCCAATTAATTGGAACTCTTGAAAGTATTATTGAAAAAATTGAACAAAGCCAGTTTGAAGCTCCCGCGATCGCCGTCATTGGCCGAGTCGTTGATCTCCATTCTTCTTTATACTCAAATAAAGCCCCCTAAATCCCCCAATTCTGAGGGACTTTTAAGCATAAGTTCCCCCCAAGGTTGGTAGGGCTAGGGGCGAAAATTCAACGATGTCCCACAAATCAAGTATTTATAAATATTGCATGAGATTAGCAACCCAAATTGAAGCCATTCTTTATCTCAAAGGCCAACCTCTATCCCTCGCCGAATTAGCCGAATCCACAAAATGCGATCGCATAGCCGTAGAAGAAGCTCTGATTGAATTAATGGACGACTATGCCCACCGAGATAGTGCCTTAGAAGTTACCGAAAATCCAACGGGCTACAGTTTACAATTGCGGGCAACTTTTCAGGCTTTAATCCAGGATTTTATTCCTGCTGAACTTGGCACAGGAAATCTTCGCACTCTAGCCGCGATCGCCTTAAAATCCCCGATTTTACAAACCGATTTAATCAATTTGCGGGGTAGCAGTGCCTATCAACAAGTCCAAGAATTAGTAGAATTAGGCTTTGTCAGAAAACGCCGTCAAACCGATGGCAGATCCCATTGGCTAGAAATTACCGACAAATTTCATCAATATTTTGAGATTGACAAACTCTCGCTCAAGTTGGAATAAAAAATCCCCAATTTTCTGTACTAACCGCTATAGTGAGAAGATAATATAGGTAGAGATTTCAAGACAATTTAGGGAGTTCTAATGGTATTTAACTTTGATTTTTTTACTTCTGAATCAGAAGAACAAGAGGCCAACACGTTAATTCAGTACCTACAACAGCAACATCCAGAAACTCTGGCGTGGGTTGCTCAATCAGCTAGTCCAGAAATAAAAGAAATTATTACGCAAAATATTCAGGGTTTAGTCGGAATGCTACCCTCAGAAGAATTTCATATTCAAATCAGCACAGATCGGGAAAATTTAGGGAATCTTCTTGCCTCAGCGATGATGACAGGCTACTTTTTAGGGCAGATGGAAAACCGTAAGAATTTAGAAAGCACTTTTAACCAGTCCGACTCTCTCAAACCTAAATCTGCTAAACCTAAAGATATTTAGATGTTAGAAAATAGTGAGCAGTCCCAAAGTCTAAATATTTTTCAAGACTGTTCACCAATTAACTTTGAATAGAGATTAACCTCCCTTGGCAAAACTTCCCATAACTAAAGCAGAAAGTAATAAACCAGGAATCAGCAAAACAACTAGCATTAAAAGTTGATCAGTCGTCATTGTTACTCCCCAAGTTTAAAATTAGATAATCTTTTTATTAGTTAAACCTAACAGATTTGCGAACTTTCTTAAAAAAACTTCCGCTCCTAAAATTAAGGGTAACGGAAGCCTTGATCATAAAAAAGAGCTTAGAAATTAACGAACTGTTCCCGCTAATTGATCAACTCGAATTGGTTCCAACAAATAGAGTTTTAAGAGTTGCCAACCGTTAGAAAGGAAAACTGGTAATTTCTGCAATCCTTTGACTAATCCTGAAGCATTAGAAGCGTCGATCGCCCGTAATTTTTCGTTATTTTTTACACAAGTTTCTAGCCGTTCATAAAACTCTGGTTTTTCAATATCCAGAATAACAGGAAAAACTCGACCTGCGGTTTGGTTTGTTTTTTCAATCACTTCTTTATCGTAATCTCGTGCATTTAATCCCAAAATGGCATAGAAATCAGCCCGTTGAATGTCATTCAAATACATCGTCGCGAAGACAGATAAAAGGAAAAAACGACACCAAAGACGCGCCCGCCAATCGTTTAAAGTATTGGGTTGAGCTCTCATCATGGCATCAAAGAAATCACCATGACGGTTTTCATCCTGACACCAGTTTTCAAAAAACTTAAAAATCGGATAAACACGGTCTTCTGGGTGTTGTTCTAAATGACGATAAATGTTGATATAACGCCAATAGCCAATTTTTTCTGAAATATAGGTCGCATAGAAAATAAACTTAGGCTTAAAGAACGTATATTGACGACTTTTAGTCAAAAATCCTAAATCTAACGACAAGTCAAAATCTGCCATCGCTTTATTTAAAAAGCCAGCATGACGTGCTTCATCTCTTGACATCAAATTGAAACATTCAGCCAACAAAGGACTTTTGTGTTTCAAGCGTCGTCCCATTTCTTTGTAGAGTAAAAAGCCAGAAAATTCTGCTGTACAGGAACGTTCTAAGAACTCCATAAACAAGCGGCGTTTTTCTCCGTCAATATGCTCCCAGGATTGCTCAAAATCTTCGTTTCGCACAAAATGATGACGATTGTAATCAATGCGAAATTCTTCGAGAATGGCTCTCAATTCTTCTTCGTTGACAGAGATGTCCATTCTGGCCACTTCATCAAAATCGGTGGTATAAAACCGAGGTGTGAGAATGGTTTCTTTTGCAGGGGCCTTAATGCCAGAGCGCAGTTCTTCAAATTCAGGTTTTTGGAGAGTAGTAACCATAAAATTGTTTATACAGGTTTGTTCTTGGATTCAAATTTCTCGTAACGCAAAAACGAGAGTAAAGTTCTAGTATATCAAGGGATTAGCTCAGAATTATTGATTTTTTATTAAGACTTGCAACAAATTTCGGTGCAGTATTGATTTAACTCAATGATTCAAGTTCTTTTTTGAACATGACTTAAGGAAAACGCGATCTTTTGAGATTAGATAAAAATGTTGCTTTATTTTTTTAAACATCAATATTTCTTTTTGATGGGAGTCACTACAGTAAATGGAGAATGGCAAGCTGGAATTGGCGATCCAACTTTTATGGGATGGCTAACAGTTTGTGCTTATTTAACTACTTTTATTATTAGTATTATTTGCGCTATAGAAACCTTTCGTATTCCTCAACAATATAAACTTCATTACCATCATTGGTATTGGTGGGGACTGGCTTTGATTTTTTTACTATTAGGAATTAATAAACAATTAGATTTGCAAACTTGGTTCACAATCACAGCTAAAGAAATTGCATTAATGAGTGGCTGGTATCGCGATCGCCGAATTTTTCAGGCATTATTTATTGGTTGTTTGATTTTGGGATTATTGGCTTTTTTAACTTTGCTTAAAAAAAATACTAGAGTCATTTTAAAAGAAACTAATTTGATTTTATCTGGCTTGGCTTTTTTAAGTATTTTTATTATTATTCGAGCTATCTCTTTTCATCATTTTGATCAATTAATTCATTTTAGTTTAGCAGGTCTGAAAATAAACTGGATTCTGGAATTAGGAGGAATCAGCCTTGTTGCATTTGGTGCAATTAAATCCTTAAAAAAATTACGTCAAATCCATTTAAGACTTAAAAGTTTAGACAATGAAAATTGATTTTTGCCATACTGAATATTGTTTTAAGCATAAAATAAAGTTTGATTGGCTATTTCTCTTTAAAAACCATGCCCTCCGATTATCTCGAACGCATTCTCAAAGCCCGTGTTTATGATGTTGCCCAAGAAACTCCTCTAGAATTTGCCGCTAACCTGTCGGCCCGCCTCAATAATCAGGTTTTACTCAAACGTGAGGATCTCCAATCTGTCTTTTCTTTTAAATTGCGGGGAGCTTATAACAAAATGGCTCAATTATCCCCAGATTTATTAAAAAAAGGAGTAATTGCGGCTTCTGCTGGAAATCATGCCCAAGGAGTTGCCCTCGGTGCGGCTAAATTGGGAACGCGATCGCTGATTGTTATGCCCGTAACCACGCCTCAAATGAAAATTGATGCTGTCAAATCGCGGGGTGGAGAGGTGATTTTACATGGCGAAACCTATGATGATGCTTATGTTTATGCTCTTCAATTAGAGAAAGAAAAAGGGCTAACTTTTATTCATCCTTTTAATGATCCCGATGTCATTGCCGGTCAGGGAACGATTGGTATGGAAATTTTGCGCCAATATCAAAAACCTATTCATGCAATTTTTGTGGCGATCGGCGGTGGTGGTTTAATTTCAGGCATTGCGTGCTACGTGAAACGGTTATATCCCGAAATCAAAATTATTGGCGTGGAACCTGTTGATGCTGATGCCATGTCTCAATCTCTCAAGGCGGGTCATCGAGTGAAATTGTCCAAAGTGGGACTTTTTGCAGATGGAGTCGCAGTCAGGGAAGTTGGGGATGAAACCTTTCGTCTTTGCCAGCAATATGTGGATGAAGTAATTTTAGTTGGAACAGATGACATTTGTGCGGCGATTAAAGATGTTTTTGAAGATACTCGCTCAATTTTGGAACCTGCTGGGGCGTTGGCGATCGCGGGAATTAAAGCTTATGTGGAACGAGAAAAAATCACGGGAGAAACCTTAATTGCGATCGCTTGTGGTGCAAACATGAACTTTGATCGTTTAAGATTTGTGGCGGAAAGAGCCGAATATGGAGAACGACGAGAAGCAATTTTTGCGGTTAAAATTCCCGAAAAACAGGGTAGCTTACGGAAATTTTGTGAATGTTTAGGCAAAAATAATCTCACGGAATTTAGTTATCGCATTGCCGATCGCCAAGAAGCGCATATTTTTGTCGGTGTACAAATCCAAGACCGCAGTGATGCCACTCGCATGGTCGAAAGTTTTGAAAAATGTGGTTTCCCAACTCTTGACTTAACCGATGATGAACTGACTAAACTCCATTTGCGCCATCAAGTCGGCGGGCGATCGCAGTTGGCAAGTCATGAATTACTTTATCGATTTGAATTTCCTGAACGACCTGGCGCATTGATGAAATTTCTCCAGTGCATGAGTCCAGACTGGAATATTAGCTTGTTTCATTATCGCAATCATGGAGCCGATTATGGACGTATTGTAGTGGGAATGCAGGTTCCACCCGATGAAATGGCAGAATGGCAAGCATTTTTAGATACTTTGGGCTATCCTTACTGCGATGAAAGTGAAAATCCCGCTTATAAATTATTTTTAGGATCTTCAGATTAGTTCTGTCTTACAAGCTTAATTGTGTCATAAACCTATGAAATTTATCGATTTATTTGCAGGTATTGGAGGGTTTAGATCTGGTTTTGAAAAAGCAGGATTTACCTGTATTTTTTCTAGTGAAATTGATCCAAATTGCCAGCAAGTTTATTATAAAAATTATGGAGAATTCCCTTTTGGAGATATTAGAAAGATAAATCCTGATCAACTTGAAAATTTTGAAGTTTTAGTTGGAGGTTTTCCTTGTCAACCATTTAGTATTTGCGGAAAAAAACAAGGTTTTGAAGACATAAGAGGAACTCTATTTTTTGAGATTTGCCGTATTATTGCAATCAAACAACCGCCCGTAATTGTTCTAGAAAATGTTAAACACTTAATTCATCATGATCGAGGTAATACCTTAAAAGTTATTTTATCTAGTCTAGAAAATTTGGGATATTACGTAAAACATCAACTTCTTAATGCTAGACATTTTGGTCTTCCCCAAAATCGAGAACGTTTATTCATTATTGCAACTAAGTTAAAACCTTTTGATTTTTTAAGATTAAAATATACTTCAACTTCAAAACTAAGAGATTTTTTAGATAAAGAAGGGAATTTTGAAATCTTAGATAAATCTGAATATACGTTAATTGATTTTCCTAAAAAACAAGATTCAGAACTAATATTTGTCGGCTATCGTAATAAGGGAATCTGGAAAACGGGTGTTAGACCGAATACTGAACATTTATCTAGGGTACATCGACAACCTAATAGAATTTATTCGGTAGAGGGAGTTCATCCAACATTACCGTCGCAGGAAACATCGGGTAGATTTTTTATTTATATTCCTGAAAATAACTTAGTCAGGAAATTAACTCTTCAAGAATGTTACCGAATTATGGGATTTCCTGATGATTTTAAAAAAGCGAATAGTTTAGCAGAATGTTATAAACAAATAGGTAATTCTGTCTGTATTCCATTAATTGAAACAATTGCCAAAGAACTGTTAAAGCAAAAACTATTTTCCGAAGATAATTTTTATGAATCACCGAGAAAAGCTCAGGAATCTATACAACTTGTCCTCTTCAATTAATGATATTAATGACATACCTCAAGAATATCAAAACTATATAACGATTATTGCTGATAATGTTTATAATCAGAAGGCTGTTTATACTGTTCTGGTCACTTTATTAGTCCATAAAACTTTATTTCCTAAACAAGATATTAGATATCATCAAGTAAATCTGAAAGATGGTTTTTCTGGAAGAACAATCGATACTGAATTTATTACACCAACATTAAAAGAACTAGGATTACCTTCGATGGCTGAAAGTGGTTGGTTAACTCGCTCTTTAGAACAGCCTTACCCCTATCTGTTGGATTATCAGGGGAAAATTAGTAATAAAAAAGTAAAATTAGCATTTTTAGAAATTCTTGATTATATTCAAAGATATTCAAATTGCTCTCAGAATATTTTACGAATTTTACTCCATACAATAATTAATTTACAAAATAAAAATATTATTGAAATTATTAAAATTAGTGAGCCTGATACTTTATCAATATCCAATATATTATCTGTTTTGGAAGAACATTTTTCAGCGAAGTATGGTCTCAGAGGTGGCTCAAAATTACCTGTTCTTGCCATTTATGCCGTGTATAAATCTTTAATCAAAGAAATAAAAAGATACGAAAATAAAACATTACAAATATTAGGAAGTCATACTGCTTCTGATCTAACTTCAAAAAGTTCTGGCGATATTCAAATATTTGATCAAAATAATCATTTATTTGAATCTGTAGAAGTAAAACATGACAAGCTGATTGATATAACAATGGTTAGGATTGCCTATGAAAAAATCAAAAAATTTAATCCACAAAGATATTACATTTTATCTTTAAAGGATTTAAAAGATTCTGATTTACAAGATATTAAAAATTTAATAGAAGAGATTAGAGAAGAGCATGGTTGCCAAGTTATTTTAAATGGTGTAATCCCGACGCTTAAGTATTATCTCAGACTGATTCCGTTACAAAATTTTATAACTAACTACTCTGACTTAGTTGTCAACGATACTGAATTAAAAATTCAACACAAACAAAAGTGGAAAGAGCTAATAGAAAAACTTAACTCAGACGAAGAAATTTATTGAAGGTGAATAGAATTACTCTTCTTTTTCTAGATTTTTCTTAATATTGCTCAGTTTAAAAATAGTTAAAGCTCATAAAATAAAAATCATAAGATTGCTCTTTTAAATCAGAACAAGATCAAAAATTATAAAAGAAAAATTTATTGTGTAATCTAATTTTTCAGGTTTAAATAAGCATTTTTTGCAACATAAAAAGAATGGACTATTCATTAACTAAACAGAAAAAAGAACCCTCAAACAACAGCAAATTTTTGATTTTAGCCATCTATGCTTTTTCCCTAATTCTGTTTGGTTTTTCGGTTAATACTCCCCAGGAAATTGTTCTCGGTCTGCAAAAAATCATCACCTCTCCCGACACACTTATTAGTGATTACATCGGCGTTGGCGGACTGGGAGCAACCCTGGTAAATTCAGGATCTTTGACCTTAATTATTATTTTAATTTTTTATCGGCTAAATTTACCGCCGACGGGTTTCATGGTTGCCTGCCTATTTACCGTCGCTGGATGTGCTTTTTTCGGGAAAAATCTGTTTAATATCTGGTTTATTGTCGCAGGAGTCTTTTTATATGGGAAATATCACCAGAAGCCCTTCAAAGATCTAGCTTATACGGCTTTTTTTGGAACTGCACTAGCTCCAGTAGCAACAGAACTTATCTTTAGTACGGATTCTGTTTTCTGGATTAGAGTGTCTTTGGGCATTGGCATTAGTCTGGCAATCGGTTTTATTTTGCCTCCCGTTGCCGTCAATTTATTGAAAGTTCATCAAGGTTTTAGCTTGTATAATATGGGATTTACCGCAGGCATTGTCGGAACAATAGTGGTTTCGCTCCTTAATTCCTATGGGATTGTTCCTGTTCCGCAAATGATTTGGACAACGGGCAATAACCTCATTCTCGGTTCCTATTTAGGCTTGACGTTTTTATCAATGCTGATGCTCGGCATCCGTTTGACCAGTAATCCTCTCGAAAAAATTAGACGGATTTGGGCTTCTTCGGGACAATTAGCGACAGATTTTGTAGTGATGGAAGGATTCGGTGCTTCTTTGATTAATATGGGGCTTAATGGTTTTATTGCGACTCTGTATATCTTAGTCGTGAAGGGTGCTCTCAATGGCCCAACTATCGGCGGAATTTTAACCATCGTTGGTTTTTCAGCCTTTGGGAAACATCCCAGAAATATTATTCCCATTTTCATAGGAGTGTATCTCGGAACTCTGGGTAAACATTGGAATGCTGATGATCCTTCCCTACAATTAGCCGCTTTACTTGGCACGACCTTGGCTCCGATCGCGGGTAAATATGGATGGTATTGGGGCATAATTGCGGGATTTATCCATTCTTCGGCGGCGCAGAGTGTGGGAGTGTTGCATGGTGGTTTGAATCTTTATAACAATGGTTTTGCAGCAGGAATTGTGGCCACAACTTTGGTTCCTATTATTCAATCTTTTGAGAAAATTAAGCAGAATCAAGTTTAGATTCTAACTTTTTAACTGCTTGAAAGCGATCGCCATATTTCAGAAACAAAGTTATGTCTTTGGAGTGATCGCATTTAATCTTATGATTTGTCTGAGATAACGAGTAAAATTAGTTAGCCCAAAATAATCTACGAATTTACAAAGGAATACACTGAACCATGAAAACGGTGTTAAAAGTCGGTAAACAGACAATTCAAGAGGATGAACTCTATATTTTACTCGCCCAATATCAATTTTTACCCCGTCTTGCCAGGGAAATTATTATTGATCAAGCGATCGCGGAAATAGAATGCACTCCCGAAGAACAGACATCCGTTAAAGAACAATTTTTTCAACAAACCCAAATTACCAACCCAGAACAATTGGCGGCTTGGTTAACTCAAGCGGGAATGACAGAAGAACAGTTCAATAAATTTATTATTCGGGATTTAAAACTGGAAAAATTTAAACACACAGAATGGGATCATCGTTTAGAATCGCATTTCTTAGAATGTAAAAATCAATTGGATCGCATTGTCTATTCTCTGATTCGGACAAGAGAACCTGGAATTGCCCAGGAAATTTACTTCCGTATCCAAGAAGAAGAAAGTAGCTTTGCCGACTTAGCCAGAAAATATTCTGAAGGGGGAGAAGCAGAAACGGGAGGATTAATTGGGCCCGTTGAATTAAATGTACCCCATCCTCAAATCGTCCAAATCTTAACCACTGGAACAGCAGGAAAAATCTGTCCTCCTACTCAAATTGGGGAATGGTGGATTATTCTTCGCCTAGAGAAATATTTATCAACGCAACTCGATGAAAATGTTCGGCAAAGATTACTAAATGATCTGTTTCAGAAATGGTTAATGAACCAACTGCAAAAAACTGTTGACTTTTTTCCGCCTAACTCAGATAATTCTTAGTTATTGAATGAAATTAGCTTAAACACTAAATCTTCTCTTAAATAAATAATTAAAATTAGTGATTTGTAGACAGAGAACTCTCCGTCCTCAGATTATTAATAAAATTGCTTTACAAAATCAACAATCCATTGGGGATTCCCTTACTATATTGGCATGAGTTATTCTGGTTCCGACTATCGATCTTTCCTTTTAGAAGTTGCGCCATTTAATCAACTTCCAGCCGAAGTTCTAACAAATTTATCCGAAAAACTCCAGCCCTGGCGGTATCGCATGGGACAGGTTATTTTGATGCGGGGTAAATTTTCGAGCTATGTTTCTATTCTATTTTCAGGACAAGCTCGTTCTCTTGGCTACGACCCTCGGACAGAAATGCCAGCTACCCTTAAATTACTCCAGCCAGGTACGATTTTAGGTGGAGTAAATGTGGTGCGGGGAATTGCCTGCGAAACGGCGATCGCCTCTACAGAATCAGTTTGTTTAACTCTCAATAATCAGGAATTTCTCACTCTCGTTCAAGAATATCCCGTTTTAAAAGCCACTTTTCAAGATCAATGTGCCTTAATTGAATTGTTTGATTTGCTGGGAACTCAACTCCAGATTCATGCCCAAGGAGAAGCCGATTTACGGGAATTAACCCTCAACACCATCAGCCAAAGTCGCACCTACTATTTGCCGACTGGAAACCATAAACTTTCTACCCATCCATTTTTACAAACTGAAGATTATCTCTGGCTCGTGAGCGGCGGAGAAATGGCTCAATTCCCCGTTGGCAGTGCCTTACCTTCAGAACCAGCAAACACAAACCTAGAAGTAACTGGGCCCCAGAGTGTGCGATTAATCGGCGTACCCAAAGCTGCTAGTCCCACCTTGTCGCAAATTACCCCAACGGAAGCAATTGAAACTCCCGAGGTAACAGTTGTATCCGTCGATGGTTCTCCCTACGAAGACATTCCCTATGCCCAAGCTGACCTAATTGGAGAGGCTCCCCGTCCACCATCTCCTGGAAAAACCAGAAAGAATTATCCTTTTGTGCGTGGCAAAACGGCTGGAGAAGCGGG
>JANNLO010000015.1:0-10455 GCA_031396835.1 Snowella sp. SOY_38_metabat_116 | reverse complement strand
CAGAGGGGGAGCAACGCGATCGCGCTCTAATCCAGTAGCATCCTCAAGATTGGATAAAATAGAGGAGTCCAGAACCTTTCTGTGAGCTTGTATTGCTTGGGAATTCGTCCGACTAGCAATAATCACCCCTAGTCCGTAGGCTCCAAAAATAGTGCCTAAAATGTCGTAGAGTAACGCCCAACCAAAATAATCTGGACCCAACTGCGGCAGTAATAAAATCACAGGAAAGCCCAAGTAGCTAGTATTTCCCACAATACTCACGAGGGTGAAACTTCCCCTGGTCGGAATCGGCCAGCGATCAGCCTCAATGCGGAGCCACAACCAAGCACAAAACATTCCCAACAAAATCGCCACCCAAGCGACTAAAGGAGAGATCCAAATCGCTCCCGATAGATCCGCTTTACGGATAAAGTTCACGACTCCAATGGGAACGCCTATGAAGAAGAGAAATTTCCCCAAATAGATCGGCACACGATGGGGAAGGGTTTTACCGATTTTGCGTTGAACTTGGGGACGACTGAGGAAAAAACTTAAGGCAACTCCCACTAGCACCGATAAAACGATGGGTAGATAGAGTTGAATGAAAAGGGCTGAAAAAGTATTCATAAACTGACAAGTTGAGATGCAATAAATTACACTCCCTCGGTTCGATGCAAAATTAAAGGGTCTTGAATTAATCCGATGTGAGGATCTAGAATCTGAGGATTATGATAACGGGCGTAGGCGATCGCGTTTTCTATGGCCGCTTGGGGAGAGTTTTGGTGCAGGTCAATGCCGACAATCCCCAATAAACCGAGCCGTAAATCGATCGCAGGTAAAGAAGATTGTAAAACGCTAGGCAAAAAAGACCTAATATCGGGATCAAGCTGGGAGAGATAAGCCAAAACCGCAGGGTTATTGGTCGCGATCAAAAACGTTTCAAATTTCTGTAACAAGATTAATAGCCGTAAGGCCCGTTGTCCCCCTTCTCCCAACCCTTCATGCTCATCGTAAAGATCCTGTAATCCCCTAATTTGTAGCAATAGTTCTTCTATTTCCCCGTCCGCTTCGTAGGTTTTGAGGAACTCTCCCAAGGCTTGACCGACTTCACCGTAGGGATTCGCATATTTTTTTAAAATGGCTTTGAAAGCATTACGGATTTCTGTTGCGTCTTCGTCTAACTTTAAGCTCTGAAAATGATGCACCAGCCGTGCCAGTTTCTTTAATAGAGCCAGAAAATCCTCCGTTTCGCTAGCAATATGCAGATGATCCGCCCATTTTTCTAATACCCGTTGACGATAAACCGCCAAAATATCGAAGACTTCCTCCCACCTCTCCACTCCCGCTAAGGATACTTGAAGTTGCCCTTGACACGCCTGAACAAATTGTTGCAAGACATCCAATTGTTTTTTCGTTCCCGTATTGCCAATACCGTCCTGGGCTGTGGTTCGATAACAGGGATAAAAAAGGAGGGCAACCCGTTGGCGAGGGGTATCCGCTAACAGAGGATTATCAGCTTCATCCCACTGACACAGGTATTGCAGGGGTCTAGCACTGGCTAAAATATCGGTGGCTCGATAGGGTTCTACGTCTGCGATCGCGATATGAAGAGCTTGGGAGAGGGGGACAGTGTAGGTTTTTTGGAGAATAGTCGTCAGATGTTGGCGATCGCGCTCTTGTTGTCCTAGCCACAATCCCCAGATCTGACCTTGAGAATTAGTCGCCACAGAAAGACCCAACGGCAGCGTACAGACACGGCTATTCGGTTTACTCAACAAAGAACTTCCTAAAACCTGAGCTAGATGATCCAGACTCCGCACAAAAGGATTTTTTTCTTGACCGACACGGGTATGGGGAGCGAGTAAAACCTTGGTACTATGAGTGCGTCGAATGCACTGAATATTGGCTAAACCGACCACTAACATTTTGTGAATTCCCCCACTGCCCCCCCGCCCTTCGTAGGGATGAAGTTGGGTATCTCCTGCTACAATCGTCCAGTCATGTTGCCAAAGTGCGAGGGGAACGGAAAGAAGATAAGGCTTTTGGGGATAGTGTAAATCTCCAGAGGTTTGTTCTAATCGTTGTTGGAATTGGGCGATCGCGGTGGTCAGATCAGCAAAACTGGCAGAAATTTTGGTTTCTTCTTTAGGATCGGCTGTCACTAGCACCTGACCCTGTTGTTCTAGCGGGGCAAGAGTCGTCTGTTGCAGTAACGGAATATCGAGATCTTGTAAGGTTTGGTAGCGGTCTTTTCCTAAAAGTTGGAGCAGATCGCCCTCAGACATAAGCGGATGGGTTCCGAGTCCAAAGAGAATAGTAAATTCCAAGACGGGGTAAGTCTCTTTGAGGTTGAGAACGGCATCCAATAACAAATGGGACGCGATCGCGGTGCGGGTTTTATCGGGCAGCACTAACAGAAGGCGGGGGGATCGAGCGGCTTTTAATAACCCCAGTTTTTCTAGGGATTGCTGTAAATAGGAAACACACTCAGTCAATACTCGCGATCGCGTCAAACTATCCTCCTCGTAGGTATTCGCCGCCAACACAGAACTCCCCAACGGTAAGGTGATAGCTTGTCCTGGAAAACTTTTCAGGGGAAGAGGATCTCCGCTATAAAGAAGAGGTATCTTGCGATCGCTTTGGCGAGAAACCATCAGTAGGTATTTGGGAAAGAGGGGTGAAATCATAAAAAATGATCTTAATGATCTAAGTAAACGGAATATTCACAACGGGCTGACTCGTCTTAATCGCTCTTTGCTTCAGCGAAAAAATCCTCTCAGAGAATCAGCGTAGTTGAATTTCCAAATTTTTAAAGAATGAATTCAAGATCAGACTTTGCTGGAAAATTTATTTTACCTTGAATGCAAACGACTTACTTGGCAGGCTAATAGTCAAAGCGGTACAAGGTCAATCATTCAGCGAATTCAATTTTCGGATTTCAACATTAAGAGAAATTAATCGCTAACAAGAAAAAACTTGAGCTTTTGAAGTTAATATCTTAAAAGTGGCATGACAAAAACTAATCTTTAAACGACCTAAATTGAATACTTCATTAATTCTTAGAAATTTTAAAAAACAACATTAATTATTCATAAAATAAAACAATAAATTTTAGCTGAAAAACAGCAAAGATAAGAAAATTAATCCTCAAGAAATAAAAAAATTATCCTTTAACTACCAATGATTTTCATTAAAAAAAGTTTGTTATTAAAACTGGTTCTATCCTATTTTATTCTTTCTAGTATTACGGTAGGTTTAATCATCCTCATTACGAACATCCGTCTTAGAGAAGGTTTACAAAGGGAAATTTTTAACCGCCTAACGGTTTCCAGTAGTCTTAAAGCCTATCAATTAGATAGATGGATGGACAGTATTAAAAATGATCTATTTCGGCAAAGTCAGTCTCAGGAATTGCAAGAGCTAACCGAGAGCTTAATACTTCAGAAAAAAAACACTGCCAACTATCAAGCCACCTCACAACGTTTATTAAATTTGTTAAAGGTCTTTGCCAAATATTCTCCATCAGTGGATGAAATTAGCATTTTGAGTCCAGGAGGAATTGTCTTAGTTTCTTCCAATCCCTTGGAGAAAGGCCGATATAAGGGAATTGGCAATTTAACCACCTATGTTAAAAGTTCCCAAGAAACAAAAATGAATGCTGTCCCTAACTTTTATGTTTCTAGAATGTCGGGACAACCAGCTATGTCCTTTGCCACCGAGATTAAAAATGCTGCGAGTAAACGGGTTGGTTACCTGAATATCGATCTCAATCTGCGTGAAGTGGATAAACTGATTCGAGAAAAGACGGGGCTTGGTGAAACCAGTGAAACCTATCTAATTGGCAAGTTAGATAATAAGATTTCTTTTATTTCTGTAAATGCGGAAGGTCGGGAAAAATCCTTGGCAAATCCTGATTTTAATTCTGAAGGAATCCGTACTGTTATCCAAGGCAAAGATTCTCAGGGATTATATCCCAATTATGAGGGAGTTCCTGTTATTGGGGTCTATCAGTGGCTTGAAAGATATAACTTAGCATTAATCACTGAAATTAGTCAGATAGAAGCCTTTGCGCCAGGGAATCGTCTGACCAGAAACCTTTTTCTTTTCGGTCTGAGTTGTATTGCCCTACTCTTAGTCGCCGTTTATCTTTTGTCGATTAAGATTACCAAACCCATTTTAGCGATTACAAAAGCCGCGATGGATATCGTTTCTGGGCAAAGAACGGCTAAGGCTCCCGTTGTAACCGAGGATGAAATTGGGACTTTGGCCACGACTTTCAACCAAATGACCGATGAATTGAGCGAATCGTTTCTCAGTTTGGAGTCCAAAAACAATGAATTAGAATCGGCAAAGGAGCAATTAGCCCTAGCAAACGCCAATTTAGAGAAAAAAGTTCATGAACGCACAGCGCAATTAGAAAACACTGTCAAAGCCGTCAAGATTGCTCAGGCAGAAGCAGAAGCGGCCAATGCAACAAAAAGTCAATTTCTTGCCAATATGAGCCATGAATTAAGAACTCCTCTCAATGCCATTATTGGTTATAGTGAAATGCTTCAAGAAGAAGCTGAAGATATGGGAGAAGAAGATTTTATTAAAGATCTTAAAAAAATTCAAGGAGCAGGAAAACATCTTTTACAACTCATTAATGATGTTTTAGATATATCCAAAATAGAAGCGGGTCGCATGGATTTATATCTAGAAAATTTTGAAATTATTGCTGTTTTGGATGAAATTATTGCTACGATTCAGCCTTTAGTTGAAAAAAATAGTAATACTTTAATTGTCAATTGTTCTCCTGATATTGGTGTCATGTTTGCTGATGTTACAAAAGTTCGGCAAAGCCTTTTTAACTTAATTAGTAATGCAAGTAAATTTACTCAAAATGGGAAGATTATTCTCACTCTTAATCGTTACTTACAAGATAAAAAAGAATGGATATCCATGCAAGTTCAAGATACTGGAATTGGCATGACTCCCGAACAGTTGGATAAACTTTTTAAACCATTTTCTCAAGCTGATGCCTCAACGACTCGAAAATATGGTGGCACGGGATTGGGTTTAGTAATTACTCAAAAATTTGCTCAAATGATGGAAGGAGAGATTGGAATCGAGAGTGAATTGGATGTTGGGACAATTTTTACGATTAAATTACCCGCCCAAGTTCGCGATCGCAAAAACAACGTTTTGGAGAAATCAGAAGCACCATCTCCGACGCTATCCACCATTTTTTCGGGTAAAAAAATCTTGGTCATTGATGATGATCCAACCACTCATGACTTGATCCGACGTTTTCTTGAACCTGAAGGATTTGAAGTTATCGCCACCACTGATCCTGAACAAGGATTGCAATGGGCAAAAGATCAATATCCTGATGGCATTATTTTGGATGTAATCATGCCTAAGTTAGATGGCTGGGCTGTATTAACTCGTCTCAAAGAAGACCCTGAATTGGCTTCTATTCCTGTCATTATGGCAACGATTTTAGAGGATCAAAGTATTGGTTATAGCTTGGGAGCGATAGGTTATCTTACTAAGCCGATTCAAAAAGAACAACTTAAAAGGATTTTGGATAAATATCAATCCAAATTATCTTCTCGATTACTGCTAATTGTTGATGATGATCCTAACAATCGAAGCCTGATGCGTCGTCAATTAGAAAAAGAAAATTGGATAGTGATAGAAGCTAATAATGGAAAAAGTGCTTTAGAGAAGATTGAAAAAAATTCTCCAGCTTTGATTTTACTAGACTTAATGATGCCCGAAATGGATGGTTTTGAGATGATTAATCAACTGCGTCAACGACAAGAATGGCAACAAATTCCCGTAATTGTTATTACTGCTAAAGATTTAACAGAAGCGGATCGTCAACAATTGAATGGCTATGTAGAAAAAATCATTCAAAAAGGAGCCTATAAACGCCAAGATTTATTGCAGGAAGTTCGTCAGCTTCTTGAATAAGTTAGCGAATAAAATCTTATTTAAAAATGTTTTTAACGAAATCATGAAACTGCTCAAACAAAGTCTTAAGTTTAAAATTTTAGTTCCCTTTTCTTTATTGTTTTTAATAACTATAAGTTCAATATCAATAGTTGCTTATACTGCTGCTCGCAATCAATTAAAAAGTGGAGTTTTTGAAAAACTTAATGTTGTAGCAAAATTAAAAAAATATCAGCTTCAAAACTGGTTAGACAATCAAGTTGAAGATGTTTTTATTATTGCCAATAGTTTACCTATAGTAAAAATGGAGGCCGAGAGACTTTTACTATATCAAAAAAAACAAGATAATTCTAATAATAATACAGCTACTTGTAATGCTTTAGTTAAAAGATTTAATAGTATTTTAGATGCAAAAACTACTCTAAGAAATATTTCTTTATTAACAATTAACGGCGAAATTATTTGTTCTAATAATAAAGCTTTAATTGGTCAGTATCAACCTTTAATTCAATCTACAAGTTTTTTCGATCTTAAACAAATTGACTTACTAAAACCTAGAATCTATTTATCTCCTTTAACTAAGCAATTAACTATTACTCTTTCTACTCCTTTTCGCAATTCAGAAAATTCTCAAATTGGATTTATCAGCGTTGACCTGGAATTAAAAAAACTGGATAATTTAATGAAAGAATCTAATGGTTTAGGGAAAAATAGCAATGTTATATTAGTTGCTCAAAATTCTAATTTATTAGAAGCTGAAAACCAAATTTTTACTAATTCATTAACTAATATTAAAGATTCTGGAAGTATTAGTAGTTTCGCCATACAAAGCGCAATACAAAAGGAAAATGGGCAAGAACTTTATATTAACCATCAAGGAATACCTGTTATAGGTGTTTATAATTTTTTGGAACAAAATCATTTAATATTGATAGTTGAAATTACTCAAAATGAAGCGTTTTTTCCTGCATTAGAGTTGGCTAGAGTAATTCTTCTTATTGGTATAATTTTTTTGGGAATAGTTCTAATTTTTGTTTATTTGTTATCAGAAAAAATAGCTAAACCTATTCGAGAAATTACTGATGTTGCGATCGCATTATGTCGAGGTGATTTGACGGCAAGAGCTAAAGTAATCGCTGAAAATGAAGATGAAGTTGGCATCTTAGGAAAATCTTTAAATACAATGTCTGATCATCTCCAAGAAACTTTTCAAGAATTAACAAACCAAAAACAAACAGCCGAAAAAGCACAGCGAGAAGCAGAATTTGCCAATCGAGCAAAAAGTACTTTTTTAGCAAATATGAGTCATGAATTGCGGACTCCTTTGAATGCGATTATTGGTTATAGCGAAATTTTACAAGAAGAAGTAATAGATAGAGGAGAAGAAGATTTAAATGAAGATTTGCAAAAAATTCAGACTGCTGGAAAAATTTTGTTGGGCATTGTCAACGATATTCTCGACATTTCTAAATTAGAAACAGGACAAATGGAATTAAACTTAGAAACATTTCCTATTATTCCTTTAATTGAAGAAATTGTTGCTACAAGCGAGTATTTAATTAATCAAAATAATAATCAATTAATAGTTGAATATCCCCAGGATATTGGAATTATGTATGGGGATTTAACGAAGGTTAGACAGTGCCTCTTAAATCTTTTGATTAATGCTGCCAAATTTACCCATAAAGGAACAATTAATTTGTTGATCAAACGTGAAAAATTAAACGATCAAGACTGGATTCATTTTCAAGTTCAAGATACAGGTATTGGTATCGCAAAAGAAAAGCAAAATAAACTTTTTTCTGCTTTCAATCAAGTTGATTCTTCGGCAACTCGCAAATATGATGGTGCGGGATTGGGTTTAGCGATCGCCCAAAAATATTCTCAAATGATGGGGGGAAATATTACTATAGAAAGTGAAATTGAAAAGGGATCTATTTTTTGCATTAAGTTACCAATGAACGTAAAAAGTTAAGATCTTAAAAATGTTTAATTTATAGATATTTTTATATATTAAATAATATTTCCGTATAAGAATGTAAAAATTGGTGTTAAAATAGAAGAGAATTTATTAATATATATAACCAAATTTTATATCAATAATTAAAGTTCCAAAAATAACATGATTAAAGTATTACTAGTAGAAGATAATGAAATGAATCGGGATATGCTGTCGCGGCGATTGCAACGCAAAGGCTATGAAGTCCTGATTGCAATTGATGGGGCGGAAGGTGTTTCTATGGGTACAGAAAAAAAACCCGATATCATTCTGATGGATATGAGCTTACCTATTATTGATGGTTGGACGGCTACTCAACAACTAAAAAATAATCCTGAAACCCAACCGATTCCAATTATTGCCTTGACAGCTCATGCAATGGCGGGCGATCGCGAAAAAGCATTAGCGGCAGGATGCGATGATTACGATACAAAGCCCATTGAATTAACCCGATTGTTAAATAAAATGGAAAATCTTCTGAAAATATCTTTGCCATAAATTTTAAAACTATTTTTTAGGTGATTTAATATTTTGTAGATAACTAAAATATCTGGTTATTTAAGACTTTTTTATTCCACAATTATTCCTTATTATTATTTGTTTAAACCTTAATGGATACCATTTTTTCTGAATTTCTAAAAGACCAAAATTTTAGTGGTTTAATCTCTCAATTACGCCACGATTTTCGCACTCCTATCAATGCCATAATTGGCTATAGTGAAATGTTATTAGAAGATCTAGAAACAGAGCAAAACGAACAGTTAATTGATCCATTTCAGAAAATTAACGTTGGAGGAAGAGAACTTCTTTCTATTATCAATCAAAATTTAGATGTATCTCTAGAAAAATCCCTTAAAACACTATTAGGATTAAATCCAGTTTTAGAAGCTATTAATATTGAAAGCAATAATTCGTTAGAAAAAGTTTTAGAAAACTGTCAATTACTGAAAAAAAATGAGTTTTTATCCGAACTACTTTCTGATATTGAGCGAATCGAAAAATCAGCTTTTCGTTTCCGAGAAATGTTAAATGATAGTCTGCAAGTTTCTCTTATTGCGCTTTCATTAACACCCACTTTAAATAATACTAATCCTCTTCTCTTAGTTAAAGATGAAGATCAGCTTACATCACTAAAAAAAACTCATTTTCTAGAAAATAAAACAGGACATATTCTCGTAGTAGATGATAACGAAAATAACCGAGACTTATTCACACGACAGCTAAAACGAGAGGGCTATCTAGTCACAACAGTAACTAATGGAAAAGAAGCTTTAGAAATCATTAAAACAGGAGAATATGATGTTATTTTATTAGACTTAATCATGCCAGAATTGGATGGTTATCAGGTATTAAAATATCTTAAAGCTGATGAAAAATTGCGTTATATTCCAGTCATTATGATCTCTGCTTCTGATGAAATTGATCAGGTTGTTCGTTGCATTGAAATTGGAGCCGAAGATTTTTTACCCAAGCCTTTTAACCCAACTTTATTAAAGGCAAGAATTGGGGCCGCTCTAGACAAAAAGAAATTTCGCGATCGCGAGAGAGAATATTTACAACAAGTCGAAATTTTTTCCCAAAAACTCAATCAAGAATTAGAAAAAGGGCGGCAAATGCAACTCAATTTCTTACCCGCCGAATTACTTCAAATTCCTAACTGGGAAATTGCCGCATTTTTTAAGCCTGCTCGTCAAGTTGCGGGAGACTTTTATGATACTTTTCCTGTGATGGAAGATCAAATTGGCTTAGTAATTGCAGATGTTTGTGATAAAGGAGTCGGAGCGGCTCTATTTATGGCACTTTTTCGGAGTTTAATTCGGATTTTTGCTTCTCAAACGCTGATGCGCAATTTGCATAAACGTTACACTTTAGAGAACACAATCTCTGATCAACAGTCAGTTGATATTAATGATTTTTGTAAATTAACTCCCGCTAATATCTTAGAATCAGTCTCTTTAACCAATAATTATGTTGCCAATTATCATGGCGATTTAGGAATGTTTGCAACACTTTTTTTTGGAGTTCTAAATCCAGCAACGGGTTCATTAATATATATTAATGGAGGTCATGAGCCGTTGTTTATCATTAACACTCAGGGAGAAATTAAACACAAATTAAATTCTACTGGGCCAGCCGTGGGAATGTTGCCAAATATGCAATTTAAAGTTGAAGAAACTTATTTAGAATCAGGAGATATTTTATTGGGATATACAGATGGTGTCCCTGAAGCCCGCGCAATTAATGGTGACTTTTTTACAAATCAACGATTACTAAATATTTTAACAAAGCCAGTATCTTCAAGCCATGTTCTCTTGAATGAAATAACTCAAAATGTTATTAGTCATATTGGAAATGCGGATCAATTTGATGATATTACATTGTTGGCTATTCAACGAATTTAGGAGTTACGCATTGTCAAAAATGAAAAAATGTGCTAGACGGTTAAGAGAAGGCCATATTGGCATGATGTTCAAGAATAAATTGGCGAATAACAGGAACAAATAACTCGCGTGAAATCTGATAAAGATTGTCGATTAAGC
>JANNLO010000318.1:0-34176 GCA_031396835.1 Snowella sp. SOY_38_metabat_116 | reverse complement strand
CCTACGGGCTTTGGTCTTGACAAAGAAAAGATGGAGTCAATTTTGGGCAAAACTTGATCAGTATGGATTCCCTGTAGGAACCTGATTACACCTTCTTTTATCAAATAGAGGTCGCACCCATCGTAAGAGTCCAGGACAGGTGGCGGCGACGGTTCAATCTTCGGGGATTGGGTCGGCTTCTCGTTATGTGCCTGTGGGAATTGGGCTTTATGCGGGTTGGAATGGGGAATCTTTTTCGACGAAGGCATTACAGGCTCAAGTGAAGACGGTTCAACAACAAGGTTATGGTTATTGTGTATTTACCTGGGAATATATTTTTCTACGTCATTTGGTAAATTTTGTTCAATAATGGTGTAAATTTATCGGTAAGGATAGTTTCTCTATGTTTTTCAAGCCTCGATGAAGCTTGTCTTGATGAAGCGGGTGGTGACTCTGATGCCTTAATTTATGCCTTAAATGTTATTGCCCGTGCTAAAAACTTAGGTCAAGTTGACAAAGATTCTGGCCTAATAAATGATGAACTTTATCAGGTATTTGCCTCTGATAGTAGTCTCACTTTTGCAATGGTGGCAAAGTTCGTTAATACTCTAGGGTTTAAGCTGACTATAGAGCCAATTATTTAATTTTCGGTTAGGTTTTATCTAGATAGATAATGGACAATTATCAACTATGAATTAAAACGCGATCGCAGATAATCCATTAAAATAGAGAGAGCCAAATATTGCAGAGAGAAATAAGCTATGGCAACCACCGCAGACGATGTATGGCAGCTGTTAGCAGAATTAACCACCAGACAATCCGAATTGACTGCCGCTCAAAAACAAACCGATCGCCAAATTAAAGAATTAGGCAAACAAATTGGGGGACTCGGTTCAAAATTTGGTAGCTTTACCGAAGGTCTAGCTCTTCCCTCAATGGAAAAGATTCTAAGACAACGCTTTGGCATAGAAGTCATCAGTCCCAGTGTGCGAGTCAGTAAAGAAGGGAAACACATAGAAATTGATGTCCTTGCCTATACCAATGGCAATCTCAATACTGCCTATATCGTTGAGGTTAAAAGTCATGCAAGAGAAGATTCTATTGCTCGATTAAAAAGTATTTTGCAACGTTTTCGTACCTTTTTTCCTGAACACAAAAATAAACAACTCTATGGCATTTTAGCCGCCGTTGATATGTCCCCCGAATTACGTCAAAAAACGCTACAAGAAGGATTTTATGTCGCTCGGATTCACGACCAAGTTTTTGAACTCGATACACCTGAAAATTTTCAACCCCAAAGTTATTAATCTTTGTTCATCAAACAGAAGTCTTTATGAATTGGTTTGTAAGTCCATGAAACTGAAAAGCCAAGGCCCATTTACCGAATGTCGCATTGTATGTTTAGTTCTAAATAAGTATTTTAATCATGGCAGGACTCGATCAAACCCATCCCCAAAATAAAAAAGATAGTGAGGTTGTTAATCGTTTATTAAACAGTCAACCTGAGCCGAAAAATTTGGCAGACTTGGCACGTTTACGAATTCGTTATCGAAGTTTTCCTGGTGCTAGAGAAATTCAACGAAATTTAGATGTCATTTTACAAAATTGGCAGTTAACAGAAGAAGGTTTATTTGAACAAACACGCCATTTATATGCAACAGACCAGGCTTACCAAGCTAAAAAAGGAGAAGAGCAAGAAGATTGGAGCTGAGTTTATTTTGAGTTTTTTTCAATATTCGCGATCGCCTGTTGCCCTGTGGGTGAAGCTGCAAAACCTAAAAAGCCTTTCACTGCATCGGTCGGCGGATTTTTATAGACGTAATATAAGGTACGAAGAAAAGGATAATTCGTTGCTTCAGGACTTAATCCATCTATTTCTAAGGCGCGAACGGTTTGTTGATTGGCAATTTGCACATTAGTCGCGTAGCTGATGCCATTTTTTCCTAAAGCTTGCAAAATTGGGGTTGTGGCATCCCGTTCCATATTGGTGAAATTATCGCCTTGCCCGAAGTTTCCTCCTCCCAATATCAAAGATTGAAACATTTGATAAGTTCCGCTAATGGGCGGGCGATTGATTACTTGAATGGGTGCGTTATTTCCGCCAACTTGTGACCAATTGGTAATCTTGCCTTGAAAAATATCTTTAACTTGTTGTTGGGTTAGTCCTTTAAGAAAAGGATTTTTTAAACTCACGACGATCGCGATCGCATCTTTAGCAATGGGAATGGCTACTAAACCCTGGGTTTGTTCTTGGGTTGTAAGAGGACGAGAAACCGCAGCAATGTCGATCGCGCCTGTTAAAATGCCTAAAATTCCCTTATCCGTTCCTTGAGCATCCGTAATAATAGAAGTGCCTGGAAACTTTTGTTGAAAATTACCTTTCAAAACCTGATTAATTCCCACCATACTGGTCGAACCATTAATTTTTATCTGGGTTCCCTGGGGGACTTTTGTCGGTTCAGATAAAGCAATCACATTCGTCGGTTTAGGAGGCGGAGTTAGAGGGGTTAAGGATGGGGACTGAGATGAAACATTGGTATTACGAGTGAAAAACCAGACTCCTCCACCCAAAATAGCACCAGTGATCAGGAGAGAGAAAACTAAAATCGTGGTTTCGTTTTTTTGAGTCATAAAATATGCCTTTTATTTAACATTAATTAACGAATTTTAACAAAGCCTGCTTGCTCAATTAGATCTTGACCTTGATTGGTTAACAAGAGATTAGCATAGGCATTGCCCGCTTGTTCATCAAGTTGACCGTTTTCTTTAATGATGACAAATAAACGACGAGTGATGGGATATTTTCCAGTTTTAAAATCTTCGTGATTAATTTGATTGCGTGTCGCAGGACATTTAGATCTGGGAATGATCGGTTCTTGATAGGCTGAAACCAAATTATTCAGAGTTCTTCCTACTGAAAGAGCTTTAACGGAACATTGAGGAATAATTGCCGCTGCCGAAGCGTAATAAATTCCTCCTTGATTTTGACTAATATTTCTTAGGGCTTGGGTGGTATCTCGGACAAATTTAACTTGTTTACTCAAGGGTTGATTTTGTAAAACATTTTCTTGAAAAAATTCTGTGGTTCCTCCAGTTTCTAAGGCACGGGAATAAGGAGTAATTGAAAGATTGGGCCCGCCGAGGATTTTCCAATTGGTAATTTTGCCCGTGTAAATATTTTGTAGTTGAGATAAAGTGATTCCCTTGACTTTTAACTCAGGACTAACGGCGATCGCAATCCCATCAATAGCAATAGGAATTTGTCTTAATTTAAATCCTCGTTGGACTGCATTTTGATATTCTTCAATTGTTAAAGAGCGAGAAGATTCAGCAAAGGAAAGTTGATCATTTAAGAGCATTTTAATACCTGCTCCAGAACTAGGCGCGCCCGTTGGGAGTTCGGTATAACGGAGTTTAAAGTCAGGCCAAGCTGTGGTGATTGGTTGAGTGACGATGGCTCGAATTGAAGCCCAAGTTGTGCTGCCTCCATTACTTAATAAACCATTAGGAATATTAGAAACATCGGCAAAAGTAAGAAAAGTAAGAGGTGAATCAACATTAGCTGAATTAGCTAAATTAATGGGGATAGCGGGAGTATTTTGTCTTGTTTCAGAGGTAACTGGTTTTTTGCCGCCGCCTAATAATTGAAGGATTCCCCAGGACACACCACCAATCAAGCAGATCGCGCTAATTAACATTAATAATAAGTTTGCTTTATTGTTATTTTTTTGTTTCATACTTTCAAATAAATTAATCATTTAATTGCATTAGGAACAAGATTATTCAGTATTTATCTTAACAGCTAGTTTCCACTGCTTCCTAAGATAAAAAGGCTGATTAATGTCCCACTATTCCACAGACTATGTAACAACATGGAAGCCAGTAAATTTCGCGATCGCGTATAAACAACTCCTAAAATTATTCCTAACATGGCTAAGGGCAAAACTTCGGATAAATTAAGATGAGCTAAGGCAAAAAGCAAACTACTCAAAATAATGGCTGCCCAGACAGGAACATAGCGTGTTAAAGAAGGTAATAAAAAGCCGCGAAACATGATTTCTTCAAAGAAAGGAGCCGCAATAGAAGCAGTAAAAAAGAAGATTGCTAAAACCACTTTATCCTGAGATTCTAAAGCCAAAAATAAAAGAGGATTACTACCACCTTGTCCTTGCCAAAATTGTTGATTAATTAAAGAAATAATTACGACCAAAGGTAAGGCAACCAAATAGCCTCCAATTCCCCAAAGAAACCAGCGATCGTCTAACTTAAATTGGAACCAATCAGGGGGCAAAGGTTGAAATTTTTTGAGAGAAAAATAGAGAACTAATAGTCCACCTAGCGTCATTCCTGCATAACTTGCTAATACATAAAACGCCTTTCCTTGTAGTGTGAGTCCTGATGGATCAAAATGAATAATTCCTAACAATAATGGCAGTGCAATTTGTCCTAAAAAAAAGAAACCTACAATTAAAACTTGCCAAATAATTTCCCAATCCCAGGGTGTTTCCCAAGCTTTTTGATGAAAATGAGCGAGGATTGAATCTTGTTTTTTTATGGCTAATTGCACCAACAAAAAAATCAAAAGAAAGATGCCTAAAAGTCCGCCAATTAGAGGCAGAGTACTAATAGCTAAAAGTTTGAAAATAGATTGAATGGCGAGATTATTTGCTTGTTGTTCTAACTGAAGTTGAGCGTCTGGTTGATTACTAATTTTATAAAAACGATGCAATGCTTGATAACGAAACCAACCTTTTAAATTTTCGGTCAAAATTGATTCAGTATTTTCGTTTAAAACGGGTGGATTACTCCAGATTTCTTGTAAAACTTGAGCCGTTTTTTGAATTGTTTTAAATTGGATATTAGAAGAGCTTAATTTAGTAAGTTTTTCCCAATTTTTTAGTGCATCTGGGATCTTATACTGTCGAGTTTTTAGAAGACCAATTTTTAAGTCAGTCAAATAAAGAACTTTAGTTTCTTGGTTAATATTTTTTTGTAAAATCTTTTCTTGATTAATATCTTGTTGAATTAATTTAAAGTCAGTGATTTTATCTTCTTTTAATTGGATTGGGTTGGTGATTTTAGTTAATTTACTTTTGAGTTGATCGACATTTTTTTTGATTGTATTTTGCGCTGACTGATATTGTTGTTCAGCAGTTTTATAGGGTTCATTTCCTAGTAATAAATTTTGTAAGGATTGAATTTTTTCAAGAGAAATTTGTTTGTTTAAATCGGTCGGATCGTTGCTAATTTCAGTTGCTTCTAAGAAAAGATTGGTCTGAAAAAGTTCTAGATTAGATTGGACTTGTGCTTCAGTTAAACTACCGATTAAAGATAGAAAAAAGGGAATGAGAGAGATAACTGTCAAAACGGCTAGGATTAATCGTTTCGTTGTCATGGAGAATAAATGCTCTTAAATCTTTAATGCGGACTTGACCAGATTAACATAAACTCTTCTACTTTTCCTAACATTTGATAATTTTTTAAGGCTAGTTTCTTGAAAATACTTTCATCCAATAAAAAATAATTTGTTTTTTTAGTTAATTCTTCTAATTTATTTTGATCAACCGCGATAATTTGGCGATTGCTATAAAAATCTAAACTAGTTCGACTATAGGCAAAAGAAGTATAAATTGTTGTATCAAATGGTGTAGATTGCTTGATTAATTGGGCAACAGGTTTAACAGGAAAAGCCTCATTTAATTCCCAGAGCCAAAGAGGAGAAATCATCAAAAAACTCAGGGTTAAATAAACTCCAATAATTAAAATAGGAATAAATTTAGCTTGATTTTGCCGAAAATTAAATGCCGTTAAAATAAAGGTAATACTGATAGTTATTGTGATTAAAAATAGATCCCATTTTTGTGCAAAAAATCCAAAATAAATCGCTCCCCCCAATGTTATTATTCCACAAAAACAAAATAGATAAAAAATTAAACTTGGATATTTTTTAGAACTCTGCCAAAGTTGATCTAAATAGGCTCCCGCTATTAGGGAAAAGAAAATATAAAAAGGCATAATATACCAGGGTAATTTAGTTGTCATTAAAGAAATTATTCCGAAATAAATAATGCTTCCTACTAATGCTAATTTTGCCCAACTTTGCTGATAGTTTTTAATAGCTAAATAACAACCTGGCAGAAAAAAGAATAACCAGGGAGCGGAATATTTAAGTAATTCAATAAGATAAAACCAAATTGGGCCTGTATTACCTTCTACCGCAGTGGCAAGACGATCAAAACTTTGGGATTGAAAATGGACTTTAATAAAGGCTTCACCATAGTGCTGGATTTGTAGTCCATACCACCAGAAAACAGGGATAAATCCTAAAATTAAGCCTATCCATAAATAGGGATTGAATAAAGTTTTTTGACGTTTATCTAAAATAATAAAAACTAATAATATTGTCCCTAAAGCTAAAACTAAAATTCCTTTTGTTAAAGTAATTAAACCTAAACTAATTCCGATTCCAGTTAACCAAGCTGGAGATTTTTTACCTTTAAGTAAGCTCAAAATTGCTAATAATAAAAAGGTGTTAATCATGCCGTCTAACATTGCTAATCTACCCAATCTTAAAACAGGTAATAAAGTTAAATAAACAGTAGATATAAGAATTGCAGCAGAACGATTAAGAAATAATTCTCGACCGATTAAATAGAGTAATGGAACACCTAAAGCGGCTATCAAAGCACTGGGAAAGCGAGAGCTTAATTCATTTATTCCCAAGACAGAATAACTTAAATGAATGAGCCAAAATAGGAGAGGCGGTTTTAGTAAAAAAGGCTGTCCTTGATAAGTTGGATAAAGCCAATTATTTCGTCGAAACATATCTTGAGAAACTGTGGCATAATAACCTTCATCCCAATCCCTGAGAGCAACATTTCCTAAACTAATAAACCATAAAAAAAGTGCTGATAATGTTAATATAATTAACCACTCTTTATCTTGATAGTTTTTGAAATCAATAAGTTTCTTCAATTGCATATTACTAATATTTTGATTTGTATAATTTATAATATTGCCAAACCTGTTCTAATAGATCGGGAGCCATTGCATCAAACCATTTAATTTCGGGATAGGCACGGAACCAAGTTCGTTGTCTTTTTGCAAATTGACGAGTATGAATAATGGTTTGGGCGATCGCATTTTCTAAGGAATATTGCTCTAATAAATAATTTTTAATTTCCGCATAACCTAATGTATTTAGTAAAGATAAATGCCAACCATATTTTTCAATTAACGACGAAACTTCTGCTACTAATCCCATTTCAATCATTTGATAAACACGATTTTCAATTTGTTTTTCTAAAGCGATCGCATCACCATCTAGACCAATTTGTAGAATGGGATAATTAGGGATATTTTCGCCTTGTTGCTGAGAAATTGGTTGACCTGTCACATAAAAAACTTCTAAAGCCCGTAGAGTTCTAATTTCATCATTAGCATGAATTTTTGTAACAGCAATAGGATCAACTTGAGATAATAGTTGATAACATTGTTTCTGCCCTAAAGATTGCAATTGTTTTCTTAATAAAACTTGGGGTGAAACTCTAGGAATCTTTAAACCTTTAACAATAGATTTAAGATAAAGTCCTGTTCCGCCAACCAATAGCAATGTACTCGGTAAACGGTCAATTAATTGCTGTGCTTTTTCTTGATATTGAGCCAGTGTTAAGGTCTCGTTTGGCTGACAAATATCCAGTAAGTAATGGGGAATTAAAGCTTGTTCTTCTAAAGAGGGTTTAGCGGTTCCAATATCTAGTTCGCAGTAAATTTGTCGAGAATCTGCACTGATAATCTGTCCATTTAATCGTTGAGCTAGTTGCAATGCTAATCGGGATTTACCTGTCGCAGTTGCACCACAGATAACAATTAAAGGAGGATGAATCGGGTATTCAGTTAACATTAATTCGCAATGATAATTCCTCTAATTTTATCAGAATTAAAGCATATTTCTATTGCAAAAATAAGTTAACAAAAATAATGCACTAGCTAAGTTGAATACTTTCAGATACTAAATCCTAAAAATGCGAGTAACGAAACCTTATTAAAAACTCACCTAAAACTTAACTTAGGAAGATATTAGTTACTAATTTTAGCTAACTTTATAGGTTCAAATTAGTTTATCAAAAGGCAATTAAGACAGATGGAATTAGTCCGCAATCATCAAAGTTATTGTAATTTAAGAAACTTTTAATTAGCCAAATAAGTGTAATGACGTAAACTGCGTTCATAATTTTCTAATAATAACTGAGATTGTTCTAAACTCATGCGATTATCTTCAAGAGCTTGCTCTGTATAACGACGCATATTTTCTAATAAATCCTCAGCATCGTACTGCACATAACTAAGAACATCAGAAATTTTATCGCCTTTTTCTAAATGTTCAATCTGATAACCTTTGGGATTCATTTGAATATGAACAACATTAATATCTCCAAAAAGATTATGAAAATTACCCATAACTTCTTGATAAGCTCCTACTAAAAACATGGCTAAGTAATAGGGTTTATGGCTTGGCAAAGAAGATTTTTCTGGACTTTCTGAAAGATTTTCATCTTTAATAAATGAGTGTAATTCTAATACTGATTTAACATCACGTAAATCAATAAATTGATCAATTTTTCCATCACTATCACAGGTAATATCTGCTAAAGTTCCACGATTTGTGGGTTCTTCATCTAAGCGGTGAATGGGCATAATTGGAAATAGTTGATCGATCGCCCAGGTATCAGGTGCGGACTGAAAAACCGAGAGATTAATGTAATAAATAGAAGCCATGATTTTTTCTAGATCTTCTAGATCATCAGGAACATATTCTTGATAACGACAAATTTGCAGAATTTTACGACAACAAGCCCAATACAATTGTTCGGCTCTGGCTCGTTCTTTTAAACTCAGATAACCGAAGTTAAATAAACTAATTGCTTCTTCTTTAAATTGAACTACATCATGATAGGCTTCTTGATAGTTTTCGTTAGTAATTGTCTCCAAAGTTTCCCAAAGATTGCGAATGATTAAATGTTCTTTTTCTTCTATTACTTCGGGTAATTCTTTTGACACATCATTAATGGCTAAAACATCAAAGATTAATACTGATTGATGAGAGGCGATCGCGCGTCCACTTTCACTTACTAGAATAGGACAGGGAATTGTTGCGGCTTCACAGGCTTCTTGAACTGCGGAAATAATATCATTAACGTAATTTTGAATATTGTAATTTTTAGAGGCATAGAAATTTGTTTTTGAGCCATCATAATCTACGCCTAAACCACCGCCCACATCAATATATTGCATATTGGCTCCAAGTTTTGCTAGTTGCACATAAATCTGACTAGCCTCGGTCATGGCTTCTTTTAAAACTGAAATTGAAGAAATTTGAGAACCAATATGAAAGTGTAAAAGTTGTAAACAATCTAACATTTCGGCCGCTTTTAATTGATTAACAACTGACAACATTTCGGGAATTGTTAAGCCAAATTTAGCGCGATCGCCAGTTGAAGTTCCCCAACGTCCCATACCCTGAGTACTGAGTTTTGCTCTCACTCCCAAGATGGGTTTAATGCCTAAATTACGACTAATTTCAATCGCTAAAGTAACTTCAGAAACCTGTTCGACAACAATAATAGGTTGGTGTCCCAAACGTCTTGCAAGTAATGCTGTTTCAATATATTCTCGGTCTTTATAACCATTACAAATTAACAACGCTTGGGGAATATCAGAGTTAGAATGAGCCGTCGGTTCTAAAGTGGCTAAAGCAATAATTAATTCAGGTTTTGATCCTGCTTCTAAACCAAAATGATAGGGCTTTCCATAACGCACTAAAGATTCAACAATATGGCGATGTTGATTACATTTAATCGGATAAACACCGCGATAGATATTTGGATAATTATAACGAGCAATTCCTCTAGCAAAAGCCGCATTTAAGCGATTAATTCGGTCTGCTAAAATATCAGAAAAGCGCAATAATAAAGGAAGTCCAATATTGCGTTTTCGTAGCGATTCAACTAACTCGAATAAATCTAAAGAACCGCCATGATCGCCTTGGGGAGAGACCGTAATATGTCCTGCCGCATTAATCGAAAAGTAGGGATCACCCCAGCCATTAATACGATAAAGATTTTCGCTATCTTCAATGCTCCATTTTTTGGTGATAGTACTAGCAGTTGGGGCAAGAAGCAAAGATTCAGAGGTATTTTCACTTTCTAGAGTAGCTTGCAGTTCGATGGTCATAATATTGGCGATCGCGGTTAGTCTAAATTAATAATAAAGCTTTTGGGAAGAGAAAACTAGCGTGAAATTTAATTAATAGTTTCCGATGCAAAAATAGGCTTTGGAGAAGAGATGCTTAAGCGTAATTGTGTTCGATTTTCGTTTGAAAGAAAAAAGTGACGTAATTCTTCCCATTGCAAACCATTTTTTAGACGATTTTCTCGAATTTGTTGAGCCATAATCGGCAGAACAATTTGAAGATCATGTCCATAAACTTCTGTTAATAATTGTCTCAACACAAAACTATCTTGAATTTCTCCTAAGACAGTCTGAATGTCTTTTATTTTCTCAAGCATCTGTTGATAATTTTCGCCATAAAAATCAGTTACAAGTTCCATTAAATAACGAGTTCTCTTCGCTTCTTTTCGTAAACTATGAAGAGTAATTTCTTCTGAGTGAGACAATTCTTCGAGAGATTTTACAGGCAAATCAAAGTTAATAATATTCTCTTTTTCATTTAATTTACTGCCAATAATCCAACCAGGATGTAATAGAAAAAAACTAATTTGGGGAGAGAGTAAATCAGGTAAAATATAATCAATAGGAAAATAGGCAATTGGAGTATAAATAGGTTTCTTTAACCAATTTGCTAATTCTTCTTTCAATGTTTTATAAATATCATCATCTAAGATTTTTTTCGTTGCTTGAGTTGCTTTTTTACGCTGTCTTTCCACAAATTTTAACAATTTATCTAATTTTTTTTGTTCACTGTTCGGTAATTCAGGGAAAAAAACCGTCGTTAAAACTTCTTCTAAAACATCTAAATCTCTTAATTCTCCTAAAATTTTCGCAACTTCAC
Source organism: Snowella sp. SOY_38_metabat_116 (assembly GCA_031396835.1). GTDB lineage: Bacteria > Cyanobacteriota > Cyanobacteriia > Cyanobacteriales > Microcystaceae > Snowella. The sequence continues at coordinate 23,126 of JANNLO010000318.1, read as the reverse complement.
CCACTTTTTTTTCATTCACAGATTTTGGCAAAATAATTGCTTGGGAAAAACCTGCGATCGCGGTTCGGAGTCGCCGCATTCCTACTCGCATTTGATGGAGATCTTCAGGATCTTTATCTTTAAGGACTTGGGCTTCATGTTTTAAGATTTTCTGATAGTGCTGATTAATGGCAAATTTTGCAGAATCGCCAAGGGTTTTAGTTTCATGAAAATAATTCATCAATTTAATCCAAATTATTAAAAAAGCTTTTATTTCTTAATAATAACGTCTTTTATTTGTTTGAAAATGACTATTTAAAAATCTTTAATTATACGCAACAAATATGAAAAAAGTTTTAATAATCCACGCACTTTCAACCTACTTTTGATTTACTCGTGATAACCCAATTGAATTGACCCTAGAGGCACAATAATTTCTGTTTTTGCTCCTGGAGATTGCAAGCTAACTTTTAGTTCTCCCTGGGATGTAATACCTGTAATAATTCCTTGGCAATTTTCAATCACAACTGATTCTCCTAAGTTAATAAAATATTCTAGATAAGCTGATAAAATCGATTCAATTCCTTCTTTTTGATAACGTTGATAGCCCAAGAATAATCCTTGAATTGTAAGTGCGGTTAATTGCTCTAAAGAACTAATTAAAGACTGGTTTTTCTGCGTCAAAAAATGTTGCAAATTAATCCCCGTTTTAGGAACAGAATTAGACCAATTAATGCCTACTCCAATGACACTTTGAATAATTTTTTCTTGATAAATTTTAGTTTCAATTTTAATTCCTCCTAACTTCTTTTTTCCTAATACTAAATCATTAGGCCATTTTAAAGAAACAGGAATTTGTTGTTGTCTTAAAACTTCCGCAATTCCCCAAGCAGTCCACAATGTAATATGCGCTCCCTGTTGAATAGAGAATTCTATTGGTAATCCTAAAGACAAATATAATCCCCCCAATTCCGATTGCCAAGTGCGTCCCCATTGTCCTCTTCCTGCACTTTGTTGAAACGCGATCGCCACTAAATAACCACCATCTCCTTTTTCTAGATATTCCCAAATAATTTGATTGGTGGAAGGAATCATTTCAAACAAGAAAAGAGATAAGGATGATCGCCATTTTGGATCAACCCATTTTTCAATTTCTACATCAAGTTTCTGCCGATACAAATTTATGTCAAACATGACCACTTAGCTTCATAATATTGATTAATAATCATTTATAGATAAAGGCAATGGAAAACAACTTTTGGAAATGGAAAACTTGGCACGATCTACCTTATTTAACCTGTACTTTACTAAAAAGTTGGCAACATGGCTTTTTTACCCAGAATTTTTATCCCCGTTTACCCGAAGAATTGACCGAAGTTTTACAACCTAATGCCTTCGTTTATCGAGTTAAACAAGTTCATGGCGATCGCATTTTAACTCCCACAGAAATTCATCATGTCATGAGTCGGAGAGAATCTGAAGAAATTTTACCATCAGCCGATGCCGTTATTAGTGAACAATCTCAACAAGCAGTTTGGGTCGCCAGTGCCGATTGTACGCCTATTTTAATCGGGGATGTCGTCACAGGTCGAGTTGCTGCCATTCATGCGGGTTGGCGCGGAACTTCTCAATCTATTGTCCCAAAGGCAATTAATCGGTTTCTAGAATTAGGGAGTCAGCTAGAAAATTTACATTGTGCGATGGGGCCAGCTATTTCAGGTGAAGTTTATCAAGTTAATTTGGAAGTTGCAACAGAAGTGGGAGCTAGTTTATTTAATAATAAATCAAAAACCTCAGCCGAAATTTTAGCTAGTTTACAAGCGTTATCTAATCCTCCGATTTTACCCGATCCTGAACCCCAAAAAGTGCGTTTGGATGTGCGTCAAATAAACTTTTTGCAGTTGCAACAATTAGGTATTTCACCCGACAAAATTGCGATCGCACCCGATTGTACTTATCAAAATCCCGACAAATTTTTTTCCTATCGGCGAACCCATGAAAAGAAAGTGCAATGGTCTGGAATTGTGAGTCGCTAACAAGCGTGCATATGCAAGTATGAAAATCATTATTTTAATAGCAGATTATTACTTTTAAATCTTTATTTTTAATAACAAAAACTTTATTTCCAAGGAAGATAATATTTTTGAGAGCGATTGATAAACAAAGCATAATACCTCCTTAACGTTGGTGTGTGAGATTCAGTGAGGTGTCAAAGTTTCCATAATTTAAAACTTTCTCATTCCAATTAGAAACAGAACTCTCAAGAGACGAAAATGCGATCGCAATACGATTCGTTTTTTGTACCACAACATCCCTAAAATCTAATTTAATCGGAGTTAATGATGGCTAAGAACACAATTATTATGATTGGCGACGGTATGGGCTGGCAAATGGCTCGTGCGGCAGCGATTTACAAGCAAATTCGTGAAGGTAATACGGGTACGACCCTGAGCAATTTTTATACTTCTGGGAAAGGAACAGGTCTTAATCTCCAAACCTTGACGGAATATACCCTAGCCACTACCTATGGAACAACGATCGCAGGTAGTAACGGCGTTTTCAGTACGGGAAACTCAGCCCTCGACAACAGTAATCCTTTAACAGGTGCAAGTCCAGTTCTGCCTGGATTTGTTTTTAACCCAGCCTTCAACCCTGGAACCACTGCTAGTGGCGGCGCAAAAGTAAGTGATGGTGTCATTGGAAATCTGGTTGGTTATGACCCAATAAAAGGCGGGATCAATCCCTGGACTTCTGGCACGGATCGTGAATACATCAAGAATAGCTACCCAGATTCTGCCAACACAGCTACCACACTCTATTCGGGAATCAAGAGCTATAACAATGCAGTCGGTGTGGATATTTTTGAAGGGACAGTTGAAAGTGTTTTCTCAAGAGCGGCCGATTTAGGCAAATCAACTGGTTTAGTGACTTCTGTTCCCATTGACCACGCAACTCCTGCTGCTGCTGCTTCTGCCGTGAATCGCCGTAATAAATATGATGACAACTTTCCTGCATTAGACAATATTTTGCAACAAGAACTGCGTATTTATCAGCCGACGGTTTTGTTGGGTGGTGGTCATCCCCTTTCTACACCTGGTAATCCTTTGCCAGAGGGAGTTGAACCCAACAGAGACAATACTTTTATTAAAGAATCAACCTATACAGAGTTAAGCACCAAGCCTACCACTAATCTTTATGACTATACGTTCCTAGAACGTGGTGAAAATGCGGCTCAGGTTTTAGCTAGTACAGCCGCCACACTTGATCCAGAAAAAGGCGATCGCCTCTTGGGTCTTTATGGTGCGCGTGGACAAAACGGTAACTTGCCCGTCAGTTCTGCTGATGGTGATTACAGTACAACTGGGTTGGATATGTTCAGCAATTTCTCTACCCAGGGTCAAAATCCTGATACTCTCCGACCACTCAATTTTGGGGAAACGGATCAAGAATTCATTGCCACAGAACGTAACGAAAACCCCACTCTTGATGACTTAACCAAAGCGGCATTAACGGTCTTGGAAAAAGACCCTGATGGATTCTGGCTCATGGTCGAAGGTGGAGACATTGATTGGTCTGCCCACGACAATAATATTGATAACCTGATTGGTACAGTTTTGGATTTTGATAAAGCGGTTGGTTCTACAATTCAGTGGATTCAATCCAATGGTGGTTGGGCGGACAATGAACTGATCATTACGGCTGACCACGATCATTATTTGACACTCAATGACAATTTCCCTGAGTTATTGAGAACAAAAGGAGCCGAACAGCTAACGGCGATCGACTCAACCGTTGAATCTGGACAATTCTGGGGTTCTGATCCCACGATCAAATATGGCTGGGGAAATCACTCAAACCGTCCTGTTCCTGTTTACCACCAAGGTGTGGACTCACAAACATTGACAGAGGCGATCGGACAAGGCTTTGAGTCCTATGGCTATAACATTCGTGGTTTAGATAGTGCGGTTGATCAGGTAAATATCGCCCAAACCATGTTTGCTTCGGTGAGTGAAGAAAATCAAGGCACGTTGGTTTCTGGTACTAATGGCAACGATACTCTCATTGCTGGTGTTGATCTTATCGGCATTCGAGACAATATTTTCACAGGTGCAGGCAATGATGAAGTTGATCTCGCCTTTGGTACTAATGCTCGGAACAACCGACTCAGTGCTGGTACGGGTATGGATACAATCTATGTCAGCCGCAAGGATCGCGTGAACGGTGGCAGTGGCGATGACTACTTCAATGCCATAGATGGTCAAGGTGAAAACCGTATGTCTGGTGGTGCAGGCAACGATATTTTTGATTTGGGCAAAAGCGATCGCGCTTTAGGTGGCGATGGTAATGACCAGTTCTATGTCGGTGAAGGCGGAGATAATCTGCTCACGGGCGGCGCGGGTGCAGACCAGTTCTGGTTACTCACCGATGTTGCTCCCGACACAGCTAATACTGTCGTGGACTTCACCCAAGGCACCGATGTTATTGGTATTGCTGGTCAAGGTGCAGGAGTTAATTTTGCCAGCTTGACTCGTACAGGTAACAGTATTGCCCTCAATGGAGACACCTTTGCAATCTTGACGGGTTTTAATACTACAACCCTGACAGCCGCAGATTTCGTGTTTATCTAAGTTAATTTTTTAAACTCCCTGGCTATTTTTAGGATTTTCCCCAAACTCAGGGAGTTTTTATATTTTTATAACTTAAAAATAATCCAAGGCTAACGATTCCTTAACCTTGCTATGAGAGACTAATCTGGGGCGGTTAGGAAAAGTTATAGCAATCTATCCCTCAAAATATTCAGACAATTTTTTAAGGATCAAATATGGCGATCATCAAAGACACAATTAATAACGATTTACTCCTAGCTGGCAAAGATTTCGACGGACTAGAGGACGTGGTTTTAGGTCTAGTAGGTAACGACGAAATTGATGCGGGTTCGGGGGCTGGCGGTAATACTCTCGGTGGCGGTGAAGGGAATGATCTTTTATTTGCAGGAAGTAGTGATCTGGCTTTGGGGGATACGGGAAATGATGAACTAGATGCGGGTGATGAAGGCGGTAATAACAGTCTCTACGGCGGAAAAGGTCAAGATACGCTCTACGCAGGCAAAAATGACAAAGTTTTCGGTGGCGCAGGGAATGACACGATTTTCGCAGGAACAGGAAATAACACGCTCTACGGTGGTACGGGACGCGATCGCTTTTGGATTGCCAATGTAGAAGTTCCGACCAGTGTAAATACCGTTGCTGACTTTACTGCCCAAGCAGATCAAATTGCGCTCAAACTGGACGGAGTAGCTTCTTTAATGGATTTAAGTTTTGAACAAACAGGTGCAGATACCGTTATTAAATTAGCGACAACAGGAGAAAATCTAGCGATCGTCCAAAATACGGTAACTTCGGTCTTTAATAGCAATAATGTCATTTTTGAGGAAACCGCGCCCCTTAACACGCGTCCACCCGTTAATAATTCCAGGAGACAAGCTCGTAAAACGGTTAATGGAGTAGAAAATCTTGGATTAGTCTCGTTTAGCACGGATACGTTCTTTAAAGACACTCAAGTAGGTGGATTATCGGGAATCGCCTATAATCAAGCCCAAAATTCCTACTATGCCATTTCTGACGATCGCAGTAACATTAATCCCGCTCGTTTTTATACACTACAAATTAATCTCAGTGATGGCCGTCTCGATAACGGTGATGTCAGTTTTACCCAAGTTACGACCCTTCTAGATGGCCAAGGAAATCCTTTTCCTGCCAATAGCTTAGACACAGAAGGCATTGCTTTAACCGAAAATGGCAGTGTTTATATTTCCTCTGAAGGCGAAGTGCGACCCGATATTCCTCGTATTACCAATCCCTTTGTTAATGAGTTCTCGCTTTCTGGGCAACAACTTAGTGAATTGCCGATTGATAACAAATTCTTTGCGGTTGATGGTACGACAAAAGGGATTCGCAATAATTTGGCTTTTGAAAGTTTAACCCTTACTCCCGATGGGCGTTATCTTTACACGGCAACGGAAAATGCCCTAGCTCAAGATGGCCCCGCCGCAACCTTAACCGATAAGAGTCTTTCTCGTATTGTTAAATATGATCTAACAACGGGACAGGTAGTAGCTGAATTTGTCTATGAAGTTGATAAGGTTAACAATGCACCGATTCCTGCAAATAGTTTTGCTAACAATGGCCTCGTGGAACTGCTGGCGATCGATGATAATGGGACACTTTTAGCTCTGGAACGAGCTTTTTCTAACGGTGTTGGGAATACGGTCAAACTCTACGAAATTCAAACCCAAAATGCGACTAATATCAGTTCTTTAGACGACATTTTTTCGGAAGCTGACAATACGGTTGTTGGTGTTGATGCTTTCGTTACTAAAAAGTTATTGGTAGATTTTCAGGCAGACCTGGGCATTGTTCCTGATAATCTCGAAGGTTTAGCTTTGGGGCCAGTTTTGGCTGATGGTCGTCAATCTTTGATCGTCGTCAGTGATAACAATTTTAGTGCCACTCAAACAACCCAATTTATTGCTCTCGCTCTTGAGATTGCTAATCCCCAACCTGCTATCAATCTCACTCCGATTGGAACCTATGCAACGGGTCAGTATGATCAATCAGCCGCCGAAATTCCCGCCTATGATCCTGTCACTAAAAGGCTTTTTGTGGTGAATGCTCAAAAGGGCAAAGTGGATGTTTTAGATGCAAGTAATCCGACGAATCCGACCCTGATTACCTCTATTGACGTTACTGCCTTTGGTTTACCAAATAGTGTGGCTATTCGAGATGGCTTGGTGGCGATCGCGGTCGAAAACATTGACAAACAAGCCAAAGGACAAGTTCTTTTTTATGCGACGAATAGTCAAGATTTTGCCACTCCTCTCAAAGCTTTGGAGGTCGGAGCTTTACCCGATATGCTCACCTTCAGTCCTGACGGTAAAAAAGTCTTAGTGGCGAACGAAGGCGAACCCAATGCAGATTACACAATTGATCCAGTCGGTTCTGTTAGTATTATTGATCTTTCCTCGGGAATAAATTCTGCAACAGTTCAAACAGCCGATTTTTCCGCCTTTAATAGTCAATTTGCCCAAATTAAAGCAGCAGGAGTCAAGTTCAAGGGAGATGTCGGCACAACCCGCACGGTTGCTCAAGATCTAGAACCCGAATATATTGCCATTTCTCCCGATGGTACGAAAGCTTGGGTAACGCTTCAGGAAGCTAATGCGATCGCGGTTATTGATATTGCAACAGCTACCGTAGAAAGTGTCAAACCCTTGGGCTTTAAGGATTATAGTCAAGCGAATAATAACTTAGATGCCAGCGATCGCGATAGTGCGATTAATATTCAGAACTGGCCGATCTTTGGGATGTATCAACCCGATGCGATCGCTTCTTACACCGCCAACAATCAAACCTATTACATCACCGCCAATGAAGGAGATGCACGGGAATATGGGGACTATGTAGAAGGAGTTCGCATTAAGGACTTAACCCTTGATCCAACTGCCTTTCCTGATGCCGCTGACCTGCAAACCGACTCCCAATTAGGACGTTTATCAGTAACGATTGAACGAGGTGATACGGACGGCGATGGTGACTACGATCAACTCTATACTTTCGGTGGTCGTTCCTTTTCGATTTGGAATAGCCAAGGACAGTTAGTTTCTGACAGTGGCGATGACTTTGAACAGATCACGGCTGAACGATATCCTGAGTACTTTAACGCCAGCCACACCAACAACACCTTTGATAATCGTAGTGATGATAAAGGGCCAGAACCAGAAGGCGTTGTCACAGGAAAAATTAACGGTCGCACCTATGCTTTTGTCGGTTTAGAACGAATCGGCGGAGTCATGGTTTATGATGTCACCGATCCTAGTAGTCCTACTTTTGTCCAATACATCAACAATCGGGATTTTACAGCAGCGACCGATACTGCGGCGGCGAAAGACTTAGGGCCAGAGGGATTAGCTTTTATTTCGGCTCAAGATAGCCCCAATGGGAAACCCCTATTAGTTCTGGCCAATGAAATCAGTGGTTCGACGACTTTTTATGAAATTGACCTCAATGAAACTCCTCCAACTCAAGACATCAGCGATCGCGTCACTCAATTTAATAACAAAGGCGATAATCGAGGCAGTCTTGTCTATAACTTGGGCGGTGTTGCGAGCGATGTTAATGTTCAAGCTGACGATCCCGCATTGAAGCAAACAGATGCACTTTTCCATAATTTAGTTGGTCTTTATCAGGTCGAAAATACTAACGGCGCGATTCTTGACACACTTGACCTCAACGGCAATGGTGCGTTCGATGATTTACTCAATCCTAATGACATTGGTTACGCTCGTACTGCCATTACTAACGCGGTTAATAATTTCGTCCTACAACTTGGTGCAAGCGGTGATGCTACTCAAAATACCAATGCTTCTGAATTTGGTGATGTTCTGCTTCAAGGCGGAAAACTCTATTCTCCTTTTGCGATCGCTAATGGGGGTAATTTAATTCCCACAGGCGGAACATTGCAAGACGGTATTGATAATTTTTTGGCCCAAAATCCTAATAACACCGCCGCTAATTTATCTGACTTTATGACCCATGCTGTCGCTTATTTAAGCTTTGGCAATGCTAATCCTGATGGTGCTGTAAATCTAAAAAATAGCGGAAATAATGTCTTTGGTTTTGAAGATTTGCCAGGTAATTTAGGAATCAGTGATTTTGACTTTAATGATTCCGTGTTCAAATTTACTTTTACTGGCTAATTCACTGTTCGTGTAATTTAGAATATGTAACCACTTTAACGAAAGAAAAAGATGTTTTAGTCATCTCTCTCTCTTATAAATAGACAGTTTACTCCCTGGTGACTTCTGGATTCTTCTAAAAAGCAGGGAGTTTTGTGTTTTTGAAAATAAGAATTGTTAGGAAACTCATTAATGAAGTTGATCGAAAATCGGTCGATTAAGAACGTGAAGAAGTTAATTAGAAAGCTGATCGTATTTCGGCTAATTCCAAAGTGTTCATTTGTTTCATAACGCTTCATATTATTAACTGTTATCCATTACTTTACGCGCAGATTATTGCTATAAAGTTTTGGAATTTTTAGATTTCTATTCTGTCGTTTTAATAACCCTGGTGACTGCCATGGTTTACCGTAATTCAATTTGGATAAGCTTCAAAGGAAGTATTTCTTAATCTTATAAAACCGATTTTTTATTAACTTGTTAACCTTTAGTTATTAATATCTTAATCTAAATTTAAAGACAAACTAAACTGGGAAATGGTATGTTCATAGGAGTCATTTATACCAAGATAATCCTTAATTGAAAATAAAAGAAATTTTCTGTTAATGTTCACCGAAAAGTCTCTAAACTAATCCTCGTAACAATTACAAAAAAAACTCCGCAACTATTAACTTAAAGGATAAAAATTAAGGATGAAAAATTATGCAGAATACAAGTGAAGTCGCCTTTCTAGAGCAATATAGCCTTAGCAATATAAAATATCAGCTTCTTCCGTTGGCGGAATTAGGTACTCAAGTTGAGTTTCGCATACGCGATATTCAAGGCACAGGATTGAGATCTACCCTAGCAGGTCAAACAGTAGCACAAGTACCAGGAATCGTTACAGCCTTAGCTAGCAATGGCTTCTACCTACAAGACCCCAATGCTGATAGTAATAGCGCAACTTCAGAAGGTGTCTTTATCTTCACAGGAACAAGAACCTTAGATGTAGCGATAAAAATTGGGGATTCAGTTCAAGTAAGTGGATTAGTTACAGAATTTCAGTCAGGCGGTGCTACTACTAATAATTTAACAACAACACAGATTAGTGCCAACAGAGATGCAAACGAAATTACAATACTGAGTAGCAACAATGTAATTCCGACAGCAACGATCATAGGAGAAGCAGGAAGAAACCCAGCAACCGAAAGCATCTCGCCAGAGGGCATTCTATTCTATGAAAGTTTAGAAGGAATGGTTGTGACAGTAAACGACCCATCAGCAGTGAGTCCAACGGGTAACTTTAGTAGCAATTCATCAATCTGGGTAGTCGCAGATAAAGGAGAAAATGCAACAGGAATTAACGACCGAGATGGCATTACCATTTCACCGACTGACTTTAATCCAGAACGTATTCAAATCACCGATGATCTACTCAGGATTAAGTTTCTAGATTCAAATAATAGGCCTGCTTTTACTCTGCCCCAGGTCAATGTAGGTTTCACCTTAGATGATGTCACAGGAGTGGTAGGTTATGCCTTTGGGAACTATCAAATTCTAGCAACGGAAACTTTTACCTCCAGGTCTGCTCGATTACAACCAGAAGTTACAAACATAGTTGGTACGGATGACAAATTAACGATCGCCAGCTACAACGTAGAAAACCTTAATCCCTTTTCAGGCTCACGTTTTGAAGGGTTTGCAGACCAAATTATCGACAATCTCAAATCTCCAGACATTATCGCACTACAAGAAATTCAGGACAACAATGGCCCGATTAATGATGGAGTTGTAGCGGCTAACCAGACCTATCAATCTTTAATAGATGCGATCGCAGATGCAGGCGGGCCTACTTACCAGTTCATCAATATTGATCCACAAAATAACGAAGATGGTGGTCAACCAGGTAGCAATATTCGAGTTGGCTATCTTTACAATGCGAGTCGAGTTAGCTTAGTAGAAGGTTCAGTCAGAAGGATAATCGATCCAAATTTTGGTGATGGAAATGCTTTTGCGCCAATCCCTATTCCAGTTGGTACTGAAGACCCGATTGATGCTTTCAGAGCAAGCCGTAATCCTCTCGTTGCTACCTTCAGGTTTAATGGGCAGGAAATAACAACGATTAACAATCACTTGACCTCTAGAGGTGGTAGTAGTCCTTTATTTGGCGACCTTCAACCTATCACAATTCGTGGACTAGAAGAACGCAATGCTCAAGCAACAATCATCAAAAGTGAAGTTGATAGTATTTTGGCAAATAATGCTAACGCTAATGTAGTAGTTTTAGGCGACCTCAACGGCTTCGAGTTTGAGCAACACCTCGATATTCTTAAAGGTGGAACTACTCCAGAACTAGCAAATCTCAACGAAACTCTGCCAGCAAAAGAACGCTATACCTTCAACTTCCAAGGTAACTCTCAATCCCTAGATCACCTTTTAGTTACAAATAATCTAGCGACTCAAGCTCAGTACGATATTGTTCATGTCAACATTGAGTTTGCTGATCAGTTAGCCGATCATGAACCCCTTGTCGCTTCCTTGAACTTGCCTACTCAAACTCCCACTAATTTCACCTTACAAATTCTCCACGCTTCCGATCAAGAGGCTGGTGTTCCTGCCTTCCAAGATATTCCAGGCTTCTCTGCCGTCATGAATGCCTTGGATGGTAAGTATACTAATAGTTTGAAATTAACCACTGGAGATGTTTACATTGCTAGTCCTTTCTTTAATGCTAGTCGTGATCTCTACAACAATGCCGTCACAGGTAATGCGGCTGATCAACCTGGTATTGCTGATATCCTCATTCAAAATGAATTAGGCTGGGATGTTGCTTCTGTTGGTAATCATGAATTTACGGGTGGTGCGAGTACATTCTTTAGTCTTTTAGCACCTAATGCTAACTTAGTGAACGGAACAAATGGTGCTGGTATTGGTGCAGGAGGTTATCAAGGTGCTTTGTTCCCTTATTTAGCTAATAACTTAAACTACAGCAATGCTTCTTTGCCTAGCGGTTTAACTGTTGTGGCTAACGGTGGCGCACCTCTACCCAACACCTTAACTGGGAGTGTTGTTTCTGATGTTAACGGTGAAAAGATTGGACTAATTGGGATTGTTACCCCCTATCTAAAATCTATTGCCAACACAGAAAGAGTAGAAGTAACGACTTTAGATCTTAACGGAAATGAGATTACAGGTACATCCACTGTTGCAGTACAAGTAGATTCAATCATTGCTAATATCACTCCTGAAGTACAAGCATTAAAAGATAAAGGCATCAATAAAATTATCTTGATGACCCACCTACAAGAGTCTCGCATTGAGCAAGCATTAGCACAAAAGCTGGCGGATTTAGGGCTAGGAGTTGATATCCTCTTGGGTGGTGGTTCTCATCAACTTCAGTCTTCAGGTAATCTTCCCTTACGAGGAGATGAAACTCAACAAAATACGGGACAGTTATTGCAACCTTTTCCTCAAGAGTTTATCAATGGGAATAACAAAGTTCTTTTTGTTAACTCAGCCCCAAATTATCGCTACTTGAATCAATTAGTCGTAACTTTTGATCCTAATGGTGTAGTCAACAATGTGGGAAGTGATAGTGGAGCCTACGCAACCGATATTGCTGGAGTCGATCGCCTTTACTCAGAAAGCATCACCACCCTTGAAGGAGTTAAAGCAAAAGCAGATCAAGAAATAGTAGAGATTGTTGAAGGAGCGCAGACCTTTGTTGATGCTATAGATGGCAATATCTTCGGTCAAGCTAACATTTTCCTGAATGGTATCAGGGGTGATGTACGAGTCCAAGAAACCAACTTAGGTAACTTAGCGGCAGATGCCCAAGACTTCTATGCAGAAGCTTATTTAAAGCAACATAATAATCTTCTGCCTGGCTTTAACAAGATCGATATTTCTTTTCTTAATGGTGGAAGTATTCGAGACTTCATTGGGCAGAGTATCGTTGAAACTACAGGAACAAATGAACTACGCAAACTCCCCACTGCCGCGAACCCTGGAGTTGGTAAAGAAGAAGGCGATATCTCCCAGCTTGACCTTGCTAACTCTTTTCGCTTTGACGGTGATTTAGTTGTCGGCACAGTCGATGCGGCTGGCTTTCTGCAAATTGCTGAACACATGATTTCTTCAGTGGAAACTGGTAATGGTCGCTTTGGGCAAATTGGTGGCTTTAAGTTCAGCTTTGACCCCACTAAAACCGCAGGGAACCGCATTGAAAGTCTGGCTTTAATCAACCCAACCACTAACACAAGCGAAGTCATTGTCAGGAATAGCGAGTTAGTTGTACCGACTGACCGAATTTTTACTGTGACGACATCACGGTTCTCAGCAACAGGTGGCGATAATTATCCTCTTGTGATCCAAAATATAGTCGGACTGACTGACTTTGCTGAACCAGATTCTTTAGGAAAGGCTGATTTAGCTTCAGGACGCTTACAGGATGCAGTAGCGGAGTATTTTGCGGCTACCTACAATACTGATAACACCCAAGCACCATTTGCTCAAGCAGATACAACCCAAGCAGAAGATGCTCGCATTCAAAACCTCGGTTTCCGCTCTGATACCGTTCTGCCCGAAGTTATTCCACCAAATCAAGACATCAGCGATCGCGTCACTCAATTTACTGTTACAGGCGATAATTTCGGTAGTCTTGTCTATAACTTGGGCGATGTTTCATCAGAAGTTACTACTCAAGCTGACAATACTGCTCTAGACCAAACAGACGCGCTTTTCCACAATTTAGTTGGTCTTTATCAAGTCGAAAATGCTAGCGGTGCGATTCTGGATACGCTTGACCTTAATTCCAATGGTGCGTTCGATGACTTACTCAATCCTAATGACATTGGTTACGCTCGTACTGCCATTACTAACGCGGTTAATAATTTCGTCTTACAGCTTGGTGCAAATGGTGATGCTACTCAAAATACCAATGCTTCTGAATTTGGTGATGTTCTGCTTCAAGGCGGAAAACTCTATTCTCCTTTTGCGATCGCTAATGGGGGTGATTTAATTCCCACAGGCGGAACATTGCAAGACGGTATTGATAATTTTCTTGTTGAGAATCCTAATAACACCTCCGCTAATCTATCTGACTTTATGACCCATGCTGTCGCTTATTTCAGCTTTGGCAATGCTAATCCTGATGGTGCTGAACATCTACAAAACCGAGGAAATAATGTCTTTGGCTTTGAAGATTTACCAGGTAATTTAGGAATCAGTGATTTTGACTTTAATGATTCCGTATTCAAATTTACTTTTATGGGCTAATCATCATCATCATCATCATCACCATCACCCTTATGCGAGGTTTTGTAACTAAATGAATCTTTAAATCTCTAAATACTTTTGCAAAATTAATTGCATACTCTGTTTAGAGATTTTCAGAAACTTTTTTATATAGAGTGCATTTGGTATCTCAAGAAGCAGCTAACCTTCGTAATAAGAGTCGGAGAAAGCAAAGATGGATTTTGGTAGTAGCATGAGCCAAAGTTCGCTCAAAATCTTTCACTATCACTAAAGACTTGCATCGCTCCATCAAGCGCATTACTTCTTTCAATAACCCATCTTGTCTTAACAGGCACAAATCCCGATAAGCCTTTCTCCGCTTTTTCAGCTTTAGAAGGTTTGGGAGAGAGTTCAATATGCAATGTCTTCATGATTTCTTGGATTACCCCTTGACTTCGCCATTGTTTGTAATGCCAGTAAACGGTTGAGTAGGGAGGAAAATCTTGAGGGAGGCCGCCCCAATTACATCCCTTTTTAAGTTGATAGAAAACACCGTCTAAGATTTTCGTTTAGTCCATTTCGGCGGACAAGTCAGCTTTTTCTTGGGCAATAAAGGTTCCATGATTAACAACTCTTCATCCGTTAAGCTACTTGAGTACATTTCTGTTTCCTCTTTGTTTTACCTGCTCCATTGTAAAAGATGCCAAATGGGTTCTATAGGATTGATCTGGCTGGATAATGGCGGTTCTGGGCATAGCGAATAGTGTTTTTTTCTATATTAACATTGGTTTCGCTTTATTTGTTTGGGTCAGGCTCAAAGCTCTCGCTAAGCTTACTTAGAAGACTGTTTACCAAATGAAACAAGATTTCCTTGATGATTATCTCTGTCACCAACTTAAGCATCCTTGTTGACAGATGCTTCTTGCGTAAGTCCTGATCTTTGACAAAATCACTCAACATTTGGGAGTGCAATATATCTACGAAGTCATAGGACAAGCTCCTCCTAAACCTTTGTTGAAAAGTTGTCTCTATCCAATAAGATTGATTAAAAATAGATGGAAAATTTTCGTGTATTTTATTATTCATCTATACCTTACTAACGATTCTTAAAAATGTTTAAATCTGCTTTAAAATTAGGTCTGTTGATTGTTATTGGATCAGATATTACTGCTTTCAAATTAGCTGCTTCATCCCCTCAAGCCTGGGAACAGCAGAATAAAGAAGCGATCGCGAAATGCCTTCAAGCCAGTGGACTCAAAGATGCGAATCCTGTGGGTAAAATAATTTTATTTGGGGATGATGTTGGTTACGATGGTCTGATGATCAAAGGGCGTTATCTTCAAGCACACATGAAAAATAAGGCGACTCAGGTTTTATGTTTATTTAATCGTAAAACTCGCAAGGCTTATATTGGTGAAATGGAATAGAAATATTAGATGAGTTGTCCTTGGGGTAGACATAAAACTTGAGAGGAAAATTGATCAATTAATCTTTGCTGATGGTTGACCATGATAATCGTTAAACCTTGAGTTTCACTTAATTCAATCAAGATATTAATCAATTGATCAGATTTGTCGGCATCCAGGGCGGAAGTGGGTTCATCTAAAAGTAAAATTTTGGGCTGCATGATTAATCCCCGCGCGATCGTCACCAGTTGACGCTGACCCAGGGAAAGCTGTAATTCGTTGCGCTCTAACCACTCGTCAGGAATGTCTAATTTTTGACAATATTGATCAATGCGGGACTGGATTTCACCTACTTTGATTTGTTGTAATTGGAGAGGATAGACTAAGGCATTTTTAACAGTCATTCCTAATAGTTTTGGTTCCTGGGAAACGAGAACAATTTGACGACGTAGGCTTAAAACTGGAATTTCAGTAAAGGGTTGATTCTCAAAATTAATGACACCTTGACTAGGTTCTGCTAAACGATTGAGCAATCTTAATAAAGAGGTTTTTCCCGCTCCTGAAGGCCCCATGATTCCCAAGCGATCGCCTTGATTAACGGTAAAAGAAATATTTTCTAAAATTGTCTCAAAACCATTTGCGTCAGTTAGTGCGACCTCTGATAATTTTAAGATTTCCTGGGATTCTATGCTCTCCATTTTGAATTTTCACTATCAACTATTCATATTTTAATAACTTCACGGGAGAACGTCCCTGGACATTGGCGATCGCGGCTAGAGCGGCATTAGAACCAGCAATAATATCCTGTTCTTGTCCTCCTAAATAAAGGCGACCAAAACTACCGATCGCACCCACTTGTAAAATATTGATCAAAGCCGCTTTTTCAGCCTCATTGGCCGCCAGAGCCGCATAGGCCGCAGGTTGCACTTCTAACACAAACAAGGTTTGTCCCGCCAAAAGCATCTGTCCCCGACGGTTACGGTTAATTAACTGGGCTTGGTAGGGGTCAATATTCCGAATAATCTGGCTAGAAACCACCTGGGGCTTAATACTTTCCTGGGAACGCACGCCTAAATAGTTCAAAATTGCTTGTCCTGCCGCCCGAACTTCGCCCTGATTGCTGGCATGAATTTCTAAAAGTCCATAGAGTCTTTCGACAAAGAGAACCCCTGGACGAACCACCGCCGCTTTTAGGGCAATATCGGTAATTCGATTAATTTCAATGCCAGGAGAAACTTCAATCCAGAGGGAAGTATCCCCAGGCACAGGCAAAAATCCCACCGCTACCGTTCCGATATAGGCCGCGTGTTGGGCTTGAAGATTATCCAGATAGACGTAACTGCGTAATTCAACACTCATTATAAAAATTAGATGAACATTATTTTATTCATCATCCTTGATGTTTTTAATTATCCTTTGTTCGGGGCAGGAAAGGACATAATCGGGGTAGAAATGGACATACTATATTGTGTTCCTACAGTCAATACAGGATTAGTAGAAAATTGCATAAATCTCCCAATAAAATTAAGCATCAGGAGGATTAACGGGGTTCTTCTCCGATTGCTTCTGGCTTGAGAAAATGATTGCAGCAGGGCTGGGAACCCAGATCAATGGCTAATTCGAGGTTAGTTGAGTCACAAACACGGCACTGCATGGGATTTTTAGGAAATAAAGAGTGGGATTCGGCAACGAGAAGCTTTTGTCAACCCAATCACCTTGCTATTTTCCCACAAAAAATGGTCGCGTATAAGACTAAACATCAAATCCGCGATCGCGAGTAAAATTTATTTTGAGATTTAACGGAGGGCTTGAACGCCTGTCCAACTACGATTGAGCAATTGACCATAAGTAACAGCTTCTTGGTCACTCTTCGCCAAAGTTGTTTCACCATTTAAGCCCACACTAACAATGCGCTCCGTCTCTTCTCCTAAAGTTGCAGACCGAAATAAGACTTCATCGGGTTGAGTGTGGCTCCATCCTAATAGAGTCGAACTTTCTTCACCATCCGCTTCGGCATTAACACCCAAGGTCTTGGTTTGACGGCTTTGTTTATTCCAAATTACGGCATAATCAGAGACATCAGAAGTACTAAAAGCTCCCTCAAATTGACGTGCCAACAAGCGATCGCCGTTTTTAGACCAGGAAACAGGCATCAACAGAGAAATCACACCTGCCATTTCTTCACTATCTTCTCCTGCCTCTTCTAAATAGTTAGCAATGGGAGATTGAGCGCGAATAACTTGTAACTCGCCCGTTTTAATATTTTCTAAAAACATGACACTAAGTGCCTTCGATTCCGACAAGTCCGATTTAGACCGCATTTCAATCCGACTATAGGCCGCATACTGGCCATCGGGAGAAAGCAACGCCAAGCTCCGATAATATCTCAATCCCGAACTCTGCTTTTGGCTGTATTCTTGCTGGGTTTTCATGATCCAATTCCAGGGAACAGGATGGGGACTGTTGAGCGGATCTTCATTCTCGATTTCTGACAAGCTGGGTAATACATCCTGGGAAGACGGAAATTGAATACGAGCTAACTGATGCGTTGTTGCGGAAGGCATAGTTGCAAAATCAGGAATGGTAGTAAGCGGAGCCGAATAAACAGCAAGTCCAGAGGTCAAGACTAACTGAGCAAAAAAGATCAAAAAAGACGAGGTGGGTAAAGACCATCTCCAACACCACAAAGAGGTCAACATGAGTAGCAATCTCAACTCAATAAGAGGCTAAAAGGCAGGAAGCTAACGCAAAGATTTCTAACTTTACGTTCACTATAACTTCTTAGTCTCTAAAGGTTTCAAGATGTTCCAAAGACTTTATGAGACTTCATGATTTCCTGATTTTTGACCCTGAAAGATTACGAAATATTACGATTAGTTAAATTGATTAATACACGATTTTTACAATGCTTCTTTCAAACCATAAATAACCTTTTGTTGTTCTTCAAGCGTAATTCCAGGAAACATGGGCAAAGATAACACTTCTTTTGCAATAATTTCTGTTTGGGGAAAGGAGCCGAGGGCATAGCCTAAATTTTGGTAAACGCTTTGTAAATGGAGGGGAATGGGATAATAAATCATGGAAAGAACGCCTGATTCTTGAAGTTTTTCTCGCACGCGATCGCGCAATGTTCCTTGAGTATCACTTTTGATCCGAATAGTATATTGATTCCAAACGTGTTCTCCGCCTGCAATTTCTGTTGGCAGAATAAGATTACTAATCGGGGACAATAATTCGGTATAACGTTGGGCGGCTTCTTGTCGTTGTTGGTTCCACTCATCTAAATAACGCAATTTAATTTGTAAAATCGCAGCTTGAAGCGCATCTAAACGACTATTAATGCCGATCGCCTCGTGATAATAGCGTTGACGACTTCCGTGTTCTTTGAGCATTCGCACTTTTTCTGCAAGTTCGGGATCATTGGTAATTACTGCTCCACCGTCTCCACATCCGCCTAAATTTTTCGTCGGAAAAAAACTAAAAGCATTAATGTGTCCCCAAGTTCCAACCTGTTGCCCTTGCCATTTTGCTCCTGTTGCTTGAGCGCAGTCTTCAATCACAAAAAGATTATGTTTTTTGGCGATCGCCATCACCGTTGCCATATCCACAGCTTGCCCAAACAGATGCACGGGAATAATCGCCTTAGTTTTAGGAGTAATCGCCGCTTCTAATTTGTGGGGATCGAGATTAAAAGTCAGAGGATCAATTTCTACAAAAACAGGAGTTGCGCCAACCTGGGAAACCATTTCTGCTGTTGCAAAAAAAGTAAAAGAAGGAGTAATAACTTCATCTCCTGCACCAATATCCAAAGCTAATAAAGCTAAATAAAGGGCATCTGTTCCTGAATTACAGCCAATGCAATAGTTCGTTCCGACATATTCTGCAAACTGTTTTTCAAATTCACTAACGACTGGGCCGCCGATATAATATCCAGATTTTAAGACTGCCAAAACAGCAGCATCGGTTTCTTGGGCAATTTGTTGGTATTGTCGAGCCAGATCTACAGGGGGGATCTTCTTCACGCGCTTTTATGATAAATATCTATAGTTAATCAAAGCAAATTTTGGGCAAAATGAAAAGGAAGTTAGGATAAAAATCCCTATGAATCAGCAGTTGATTGAGTTGGATTGGTTAGATTTGGGTTGGACTTTGGGATTGATTGGTTTGGCGATCGCGCTTTCTTTTTGGCAACGTTTGGATTTAGAAGGTCAACTTTTGATGGCTGGAGCGCGATCGCTGTTGCAATTATTAGTAGTCGCTTATTTTTTGGCTTTAATTTTTGCGATTGATCATCCCTTGGCAGTTTTAGGGATTTTAGGCGTTATGCTAATTATCGCGGCGATCGCAGCTAAAAATCGGATAAGTCAACAATTAAAAGGTTTATTTCCCCTAATTTTCGGTTCTCTTTTGGTTAGCACGATTCTGACTTTGAGTTACGCTATTTTGCTAATTATTCAGCCGCCTAACTGGTATTCTCCCCAATATTTAATTCCTTTAGCGGGAATGGTTTTGGGAAATGCGATGAACGGAGCTTCTTTGGCGGGAGAAAGATTGGTGAGTTTGATCCAACAAAATCAGCGCGAAATCGAAACTTATTTTTGTCTCGGTGCAACGCCCAAACAAGCGATCGCAGACTATCAAAAAACGGCCATTCGAGCTAGTTTAATTCCGACGATTAATCAAATGATGGTTGTGGGTATTGTGAGTTTGCCTGGAATGTTCACAGGGCAAGTTTTGGCAGGAATTGATCCTCTAAATGCGGTTTCTTATCAAATTTTGATTTTATTTATGATTGCTCTTGCTAATTTGATCACAGCAATTCTGGTGACAGAAGGCATTTATCGACGTTTTTTTAATGAACAAATGCAGTTAATTATTAATTAAATTAAAATAGGCGATCGCTTCTAAAATTGCCCAAGCGTAGAGAGATTTAGCGTAATAAATATTATTATTGGGATGTTGATAATACCAATTTAATAATTCAGATTGGGCATTTTGAACAATAACTCCCAGGCTTGAATGTTGATAAAGACTAAGATCATTACCCGAATCGCCACAAACTAGAGTTTTATTCAAAGGTATTTGCAATTTTTCGCGGACATACATTGCAGCTTTTCCTTTATCTGCCAATTTTGGTAAAATATCTAGATCTCGACCACTACTAAAAATCACATTAGCGAGTAAATTTTTATCTACTAAATCTTGTTTTAATTTATCTATAATATTAGTATTTGCAGTTGGATGTAACCGAAAACTAATTTTCCAAGGATTGAGTTCCGTATCAGGTTGGGGAATTAATTGGGGATATAAGCGAGTAATAGCTCTAATTTCTTCAATATTCCAGTCTTGAGAAATTTTACTGGCCCAAGCATAATCTAAGATTCCCTGATGATAAATTTCACTACCAACTCCTGTGATCAAATAATCGGGAACTAACATTTCTTCTCCCGTTACTAACCAAAAATCTCTCATCAATTGGGCAACTGAAGCAAAAGATCGGCCTGTGGCATACACAAGAGAAAGGCGACCGCGATTAGCTAAAAGTTTATTTTGGAGTGCGATCGTGGCGGCATTATCACCAATCCAGGTATTATCTAAATCTGAAATAATTAAGATTTTCATTACTATCAATACTCCTTACCTAAATCGTGAGAATAAAATCACAGAGAATATACTGAATTCTACTTTAAGATAAATTCTTGACTCTCAGGGTTTTCCCTATTATCTCTACAGAAATCATGAATTTTCCTTACTTTTACTCCATGTCGTGATCCAGATCACAGCAAAAAGTGATCCAAATCATAGATGATAGAGAAGTAGGAGAATTTATTTCCCGACCTTGGGTTATGGATGTACCGAATACGCTTATGAATCCTTTTATTTTTTTTCTCAGTTCCCACCTCAAATGTTATTCGCCGAGTCAGCCCAAACTTTCTAGTCGCGGTTTTGCTTTGCCGATGGCTTTGATGGTTGGTTTGGTTTTGATGGTGATGAGTTTGGCAATGGTAGGAAGATCTCAAATGGGAGCGCAAAATACTGTTTCTCAAAAAACGACTGCCGAGGGATTGGCGATCGCAGAAACAGGAATAACTCGTATTTTAGATTTAATCAATCAAAATCGTTATATTTCTATGTTTCCTGATTGTGTAACTCGTAATTCTAGTGGTCAATGCCAAGATCCAAGTGTTATGTCTTCTCCTAAACCTCAAAGTTGGGCAACGGTGAATACAATCAGTGAGATTTCAGCTTGTGGAACAGCGATAAATTCAACTCAAATTTCACCACTTGTGGCTAGTCAAAGTTGGTTTCCTGTGAATAGTAGTAATGCAGACCAAGGGGAATATCGTTTAATTAATTATCAATATTCTCCGACTGTTGGAATTGCTCCTGGCACAGCCACTTTAACAATGGAAGGACGTGTTAACAATAGCAATCAACTGAATAATTCCAATTCTCGCTTAGAGGTGCAAATTCCAGTCGATGCCAGTCCGCCCTTAACAACAGGAGTTCCAGGAGTTTGGTTAACTGATGGTGGAACAGGAAATAATACAATTCAAGGAGATGTTTTATTAGGAGATTGTGGTACTTCTCCAGGGAATATTTCGATCACAGGCACAGATCCAATCACCAGTCAACCCTATACCGCAAAATACACTAGCCTAGAATTTCCTGATTTACCGACTATTCCCACGACTAACATTAATACGCTTAATAATCCTTCTGGAAATATCAATTTACCTCGTGGAACTGATCTATCAACCACAGAAACGATCGCAGGTCAAACGATTACTTTCTATCGATATAGAGTTAATGAAATTGATTTCCACTCAGGGACAAATAATATTACGATCGCGCCCACACCTAATCAAAGGGTACTTTTTTATCTCAACGGAAGTATCGATGTTGGGGCAAATAGCGACATTGTTCATAAATGTACTAATTCTAGTAATCAGCCGATCGCAGGTTGTAAGCCAACAGATTTCCAGATTTTTGGTTATTCCGTAGCAACTTCCCCACGAGCCCAAATTTGTATGTCAGGAAATAATAGACTGGATGCTTTTATTCTTGCTCCCGCTTATACGATTGGAATAGCAGGTTCGGGCGGTGGTGTCGGCGGAATCAAAGGAACTGTTTGGGCTTATGATTGGTCAAATAGCGGCGGATGTGGCTCTAATACTTCTAATGTCGTGGTTTATCAACAAGCTCGTTGGGATGATCTTGGATTACAACCAAAAAATGTTCCGCCCACGCTCAGAAATATTTCTAGTTGGCAACGTAAACAACGATAAAAGAGGAATTTCCTATGATAAAAAATAAATCTATACATCTAAAATTACTTTTATATTTATCCCAAAAAAAATCTTCTATTCCCAATTCGGGCTTGTCTTTATTAGAGGTTTTGGTGGCGATGATGGTTGTCTTTTTCACCATGATGGGAGCCTTGAATGGAATGTTATATGCAGTCATTTTTCAGGTAAAAGCAGAGAGACAAGCCCAAGCAACTTATTGGATTCAGCAAGATTTAGAAAATGTCAAATCCTTAGCCGCTTCAGCTTCAACAGCTAGTGTTTACATTACACCGCCTTCAGGTATAACAGCTTGTTCTGGTACGGGAAGTGCTAACACTTGTTTCTCTGGTGTGACTGCTTACAATAACGGGTTTGCCCGAAGGCTGGAAGGTAATTTAGATGCAAGTAGCAGTGCGGGAGATAGAGCGATCAAGACTGACTATCTGTTAGGGAAATCCTATATATTAATTCGTAATGCCACTGGAAGGGATGACAACCCCCAAA
>JANNLO010000230.1:0-2595 GCA_031396835.1 Snowella sp. SOY_38_metabat_116 | reverse complement strand
CAACGCTAACGCCCTTTCTCTTAGGTCTAGTGAGTATATTGTCATAAGCTTATTTATCTTCTTTTTTATTGTCTATTATTCTAGCGCAAAGTGCTGTATATGATTTAAAAACAACAATTACAAACGACAGAAATTTTAATATTACAAAAGAATATGATTATATTACTAACCCCAAAGAAAGTGGATATAGAGGTATTCATTTAATTTCAAAGTTTTGCGGGAATAAAGAAGAATATTTAAATTTACAAATAGAAATACAGTTAAGAAGTTTAATTCAACATTCTTGGGCAACTGCTGTCGAAATAATTGGAACATTTACAAACCAAGAATTAAAATCTGGAAATGGAGACAAACAATGGTTAGAATTTTTTAGAATTATAGGGTTTCTTATGACAACTTTAGAAACTGATAATTTACACAATGATAAAGAATTAATGAGCGAATATAAAAATAAAATAAAACAACTAGAAAAAGAATTGAAAGTAATCGAAAAACTAGCGACTTATTCTATCGTTATAGAAATAACCGAAGAACTTGAAAAAAACAAAGGAATATTTTTAATACGATTAGACATAAGCAAAAGAATTATCAATATACAGCATTTTGAAAAAAGGGAAATTTCAAAAGCTGTAAACGAATACAGCATTCTTGAAGCAGCATATAGTGAAAATAATATTGTATTAATTGAAGCTAAATCAATAGAAGACCTTAAAAAAGGGTATCCAAACTATTTTGCAGACTCAAATAACTTCTTAAATTATTTAAAACTTTTTTTAAATTAAAATATCACTTTGATTCAATTATCAAAACACTTTAAACATTTAACATTTTCTAGAAGTTCAAAGCCCCTGCCGAGTGGATACGGATCAAATGGGGCTTTATGTCGGTTCCCTACGTTGGTCTCCACCAGAGCGTATTGTCTCTATCCTACCAAGATCCTTGATGAGTTTTCCGAACCAACATTTGTGATGTGTCGCTAACTTTTATTTATTCATGGGAAAATAAAAGTTGATAAAAGCGTGATTAAACAAGTCGTCGTTTGATCGCCAAGAAGGAAATGTTGACTGCTAGTCGTCCACTACTCACATCATCTGGCGACGCAGAAATAAGCGACAAATTAACAACCATATTTTCTAGCGGATAGAGCAAGTCCAAGCTATTTACTTGAAAAGTTCTCTGTCAACGTCCAAAAGCAATGAAAAATATTTTCTAACAGAAGCCCTATCCTTAATTCTCACTTGAGTCACGTCATAAACAATTTGTTTACCTTTCTCGATCAACTCAGATTGAGAGTAACTTGATTGAGTTACTATTTCATTATTCGATTCAGTAACTAATTCAATAGGTTCTGTAACTAAATCTATAGTCTCGCCAGCATCTAGTTTATGAGCAATTTCTAAAAGGCGATCTGAAATGGCGATAGGGACTCGAATTAACTTAGTTTGTTCAAATTTACAGCCAGATACCCATGTTGATTTTCTACCAGCTTTTTCACGATGGCCACCTCTGGTCATAGCAACCTCTTTAGATTCAGTTACTATTTCAGTATAAGTCGATCTTAGGTGATTGTTTCAAAGAATCCAAGCAGATTGTATATAAATTTATGTAAAGCTATACAGAAAAAATAACGTAATGGGTCAATAATCATATTTTAAAGACATAAAAACGATAATTAATACCCCATTGTGGCTCAATACACAGATAAAGAAATTGATAAATTAATTAATGAAAAAAAGATACTTCCTAACGACTTTGTAAGGAGAATAAATAATTTTAAAAAAGGAAATAATAGTAAGACAATGACTTCATCAATAGAAATAAAAGGAAAACAAAATAATACCTTCAAGATAATAATTAGATATAATACAATAGACAAAGAAAATTTTTCAATCATACTTGGTATAATAAAAGAAAATGAACATAAATTATTTAGATTGTTGAGATATGATGGAAGCGATCGTGAACACACAAACACATTAGAAGGAAACACCATAAGTTACGAATGTCATATTCACAAAGCAACAGAAAGATATCAAGAAGAACTAAATATAGATGAAGAATATTACGCAGAATCAACAACCCACTATAATGACTTAAACTCCGCATTAACGTGTTTTATTAAAAATGGAGGATTTATAATTTCAAAAAATCAACAATTACCATTAATGGGATGGATTAATTATGAAAATACTTAACCTAGACTTTGAACAAAAACAAATACAAAATATTAGAAACAAAATAAAATTCATTAAAAAATCTGATGAAAAATACAGAGTATCCACGCCTTTTATCTTAGGTGGTGGCGATCATTTAAAAATATCTTTAAAAAAAGGAAATGATTTCTGGTATTTTTCAGACGAAGGAAGTACATATATGTACTTAACTTTAAAAATAAATGAAGATGACTTATTTAGAGGAAATGGACTTAAAAATATACAAAGCACATTAAAATTTTGGCTCAATAGGTGTTTCGGGGAGGTAAAAACGGAAGTAAAAGACTGGTAGGATAAATACTCATAAATTCTTCTCTCTCACGCTGAATGCTGGAAATAAACCTGATTAATCTTCTCGATGATGCCAAGTGTTATGAAACGG
>JANNLO010000251.1:0-2168 GCA_031396835.1 Snowella sp. SOY_38_metabat_116 | reverse complement strand
GAGTGAAAAAATAGAAGGAAGAATAGATTGGAATGACCAGCAAAAAAACTTAATTAAAGAACTGCTTGAGCCTATCGATATTTTTGGAGAAATATATTTTAACGTTGAAGAATTCTATAGACAACTATCAGAATACTTCTTAAATCTCGGAAAATTTCAGAGAATAAAAGGTAGTTATAATTCCTCTATGGAAAGAATCAAAAGTTCAATTCCAGTTAATTCTTATGATGATTATAAGAGCCTGATAAAAAATGAGCCTATTATTCAGATAGATCAGGAATTATTAACACTACAAGCTCTTTTAGAAAAACACGATTATTTTAAACACGATGGTTCTGATAGATTTTTAAAATTCCTTTTCTCTGAAATAGAAAGGAAAAAGTATCTCAATGTTATTGCTCGCATTAAGTATGATCATAAAAGTCCAGAAGAATTATCGGTAGGACAAAGAGGAACTCTTTATTTATGCTTAAAACTAGCAACGGAATCATTTTTTGACCCAATCATTATAGATCAACCAGAAGATGATCTTGATAATGATTTTATTATGAAACGTCTTGTTCCTATCTTTTTAACCATAAAAAAATACCGTCAAGTTATCATTGTTACCCATAACGCTAACCTTGTTATCAACGCTGATGCAGAGCAAGTAATTATTGCAGAAAATAATTCTGAAAGTTTGTCTTATTCTAGTGGTTCACTCGAAAATCCAGAAATAAGGAAAAAACTATGTGATGTTCTTGAAGGAGGAAAAGAAGCGTTTATAAAGCGAGAGCAAAAATATGGCTTTAGGTAGGTTTTTTAGTATCGCAATTTAGTAGTAATTTTCAGACAATAATGATTGCTGCTCAATCTCTATCCCTAAAAAAAATTGATTTATTGCCGAAATCTTATGAAATTTATTCATACTTCTGACTGGCATTTAGGTCGTCAATTCCATAACCATTCGCTATTAGAATATCAAAAATATGTACTTGATCAACTACTGCAATACATTGAACAAGAGGCAATTGATGCCTTAATTATAGCAGGAGATATTTATGATCGCTCCATTCCCCCCGCTGCTGCCGTTGAACTGCTAGACGAAATTTTAGCCAAAATCTGCCTAGACTTAAAAGTTCCCGTCATTCTGATTCCTGGCAACCATGACAGTGCGGAACGATTACGGTTTGGATCGCCCCTTCTTCGCCAAGCAGGACTGCATATTATTGGGGAATTGAATCAGATTACAGAACCTATCTCCATTCAAAGTAAGGATTGTGAAGTCAACTTTTATGGCATTCCCTACAATGATCCCGAAACGATCCGCCATCACTTTCAGATAGAAGTTAAAACTCATAACGAAGCTTATGCCTATTTGATTAAACAGATTGCCAAGGCAACAGCCAAATCTTCAACCAAAATTAACGTCTTGATCAGTCATTGTTTTATTGAAGGAGCAGAAGAATCTGAATCAGAGCGTCCTTTGTCGATTGGTGGTGCAGATCGGGTAGATCATGAACCGTTTACTCCATTTGATTATGTCGCTTTGGGGCATCTTCACCGCCCTCAATACAAGGGTAAAGAACACATCCGTTACTCAGGTTCATTACTCAAATATAGCTTTTCAGAACAACACCAACCGAAAGGTTTTACCCTCGTAGAGATTAATGAATTAGGATTGCAATCAACCGAGCATCTTCCTCTTATTCCTAAACGAGATATGCGAATTATTGAAGGGGAATTTCAAAATATTCTTGAGCAAGGAAAAACCGATCCTCAATCTGATGATTATATTTTGATCCGCCTGACCGATAAACAGGCTATTCTCGATCCCATGAATCGCTTACGGGCTGTTTATCCCCATACTTTAGAGTTAGAAAAACCAGGGATGTTAAATACTTCTGAAACGCGATCGCGACAGGAGAGGTTAGCCAAGCATGGAGAATTTGAATTATTTCGAGATTTTTTTCAGCAAGTACAAGGCGAATCCCTTAGCCCAGAACAAGAACAGGCGATCAAAGCTACTATTACTGCCATTTACCAAGAGGATAATTCTCGCTGATGAAACCCTTAAAGCTTACCCTACAGGCATTTGGCCCCTTCGCTGGTACTCAAATCATTGATTTTTCTCAATTAGGAACTAATCCTTTATTTTTGATTAATGGCCCCACTGGAGCAGGAAAAAG
>JANNLO010000152.1:0-32073 GCA_031396835.1 Snowella sp. SOY_38_metabat_116 | reverse complement strand
TTTGAGATGGGATTGGGGGCCGTCTTCTTGGATTATTTGTCCTGCTTTAAGTCTGCGTAATATCGGCACAACCCCATAACCGATCCCACCAGTGATAGTCGCCGCAACCGTCAGGGGCAGTAATAAATTGATGGTATCGGCAGGAAATTTCCTTGTCAGTGTGGGCAACGCGATCGCCAATCCCAGAATTAGGAAAGACAACAAAATCAATAATTGCGTCCCAGAAGGTTTATCAAATAATTTTGCCGACGAAGGGTTTGTATTCACGACTCACTCTCACACCACTAGTATTTTTCCAAAATTAAGCTGACTTTAGCATCAAATCCCGATATTTTTAGTCATCATCAGATAAATTGAGGTCAACATCATCATCATCATCGTAAGAATGATCATCTACTTCCATGAGTTCAGAAATATCCACATCATCTTTTAAAGTTTCTCGTTGAAGTTCTTCTTTTTCACGAGGGATAATGCGATTTGTTTCTTCTAACCAACTGAGAAGAGATGTGTGGCGGGTCACAGGAATGACTGCGGCAGGTTCGTAGCGGGGTTCTTGACGTAGAGAAGGGTTATACATAAAGCGGAGTAATTTAAAAAATAGTGATAAACACGATTACAACGAGTGTATCATTTTATCAAACTTGTAAAAGTAAAACAAATTTAATTATCTGAATTAATACTATTTTAGATATTCTTCCAATCATCAAAAATAACTCTATTTTTTTTAACTTACAAAAAGATTTATATGCAAGAAAAAACTAAACTTCTAGAAGCGATCGCAGGGAAAAATCGGGGTTTATTAGTCACAAACACTGATAAAATCAACATTCTCACAGCAGTTGAACGTCTTGAAGATCACAATCCAAATCCTCATCCCTTAGAAAACGCAACTTCATTATTAGAAGGAAACTGGCGATTACTTTATACCAGCAGTCGCAGCATTCTCGGCTTAGACCGAATTCCCTTAATTCAATTAGGGCAAATCTATCAATATGTCCGTATTCTTGATGGCAAAATTTATAATATTGCTGAAATTAGTGGCATTCCCTTGTTAGAAGGAGTTGTTTCAGTGAGTGCGCGTTTTGAGATTGTTTCTGATCGTCGGCTAAATGTGAAATTTGAACGTTCTATAATCGGTTTACAACGGGCGATCGGCTATCAATCAGTTAGTCAATTTATTCAGGATATTGAAATCGGCGAAAAATTTCTGGCAGTTGATTTTAACTTAGAAAACCGAGAGACTTCGGGTTGGCTAGAAATAACTTATTTAGATGAAGATCTACGAATTGGCCGAGGCAATGAAGGAAGTATTTTTATCCTGTCTAAAGAAAAAGATTAGTCGCTAGATCAAGATTTTCAAAGCATTATTTTAGTTATTTTTTAAGTAGAATTTAAACTCCATATATTCGAGCTTATTGGAGACCTTACATAATAATAATTAATTTGCAAACCACGTCAATTTTTTAATCTTAAGCTTTCAATAAAAGCATAAAATAATCAATGAAATACATCAAATTTATCATAAAGACAACATTTAAAAATTCTCAATTATTTTTTAGCCAAACTGTTTTTTAGCTTGATCATAAACCTCAACCGTTATCTCAGTAAAACCAGACTCTTGAGCAAATTTTTCGATTTTCTTACGGGCTGCTGGGCGAACAAAAAACGGGATTTCTTTTAATTTTTTCTGTGCTTCAGATGTCCAAATTACAGCATCGCTCATAGTTTTTCTAATTTAAATTACCAATAAATAATCACAAAAATAAAACGATTTTTTTCAATCATTTCTCTTACGGATGCTGAGACAATAACTGTACCAATTGACCGACTTGCTGTTGACTAAAAATCTGTAAAAGAATATTTGCCATTGCATTAGGATCTGCTGGAACCAATAGTTGGGGAATTTGTGCGGTTGCCAACTGCTGTAATCCTTGACCAATACTAATTTTATGACCTTCTTCTAATTCCAAATAATCACTTCCTTGTTTTATTTCTTTAATAATTACTGGAGCTAAAGTTCGGAAAGAATGTCGCGGATTCATGATCGCAGTTTGAGCCGTTTTAACTAGCTGCTGCCAACTGTCTTGATTAGGTGCAAGGTTAAGCAAATCAGTACAGGAATTATGCAATTTTTGACGATGTTCTCCCGTCGCCTCCTGGCTAAAAATTTTCAACATATTTTTGAGTAATGTCTTAATTTGAGCGGGAATATCAATCTCAGAAGCAGCCTTAAACGCGATCGATTGGGTCGATTTAGCGTCACCAGAAGCTTCATGATTGAGCAAATAATTAAGATAGTTTTGCAACTCAACAAAATTGTGATCAGCACCTTCTACAATCGATTCAGCTTCTTCTTGCTGAAGACCAAAAGGGCCTTGCAATTTTTCCACCAAATCCTGAAGAACATCATAACCACGCAAAAAGAACGATTCTAATTTTTGATCGACCGTCACCCGATTATCTTTGAGAATTTTAAAAGCATCTTCCAAACGGTGAGCAATTTTTTGAATACTGGTATAGCCAAGCATCGCCGCACCGCCTTTCACCGAGTGAGCCGCCCGAAACATCTCATTAACCCTTTCCGAATCTACAATCACGGCAGATAAATCTAAAATACCGCGTTCTAGGGTTTCAAGATGTTCTTTTGCCTCTTCGATAAAGTAGCCAAGAATTTTCTGTTGATCCAAGGTTTTTCCCCCAATTAAACCCCAAAGTACGCTAGGGTTCTGCAAATATTTTGCAATTATACCTAATAATATGCCCTATATTTCTTCAAAAAAGATCGGTACTTCTTGAAATTTGTACAAAATTTTAATTTGATTTAGTCTGATTCTAAACGAAATAAATAAATCATGAGAACCACCACACTTATTTGTAACGCAAGATTAGTCAAAACACTACTTGATCCTCGTCCTGCTAAAATTTGTAATAAAAAGATCATGCCTCCAATTAATCCTGATGCGGCAAGTCCCAGATAAACAAATTTGCGTAATCCTTTATAAGGGGCTTGAGCTTCTGCCTTAAGATAAGCATATTTTTCAGGAGAAATTTTTGGATTAGGAGAATTATTCATGAATAATGAATCAATTTAGAGAAATAACTTTAGTGAATATATTTATATTTATTTTAGAATACAGGATTTATTTATTTTTAAGTATTTTATGATTAATTTCGTTATTGACGGAGTTTAAAATTTTTATAGACATCGTAAATTATTTTTGAGTTATTGCTTAATACTTTAAAACTTTTAACGATGTAATTATCTTAAAAAAATGAAAATATATTAGGCGATCGCAGGGAAAAATTATTTTTTAAATTTAAATAAATATTTATATTAATCAGCCATCAATTAGTTAGTTTGTATTATCTATATTCATCAGAAACAAACCCAAAAGTAAAAGGCAAATAAGAATTAACAGTAATAATAAGACCATAGTTTTATGACAATCAACTGATTAACTCCATTTGCCCCTTGTACTTTCTTGGTAATCGATTACCAGCTAGATTTGACAACACCAGGTAACAAGCCTTGGTGAGCCCATTCCCGAAAAACATTCCGAGATAAACCGAAATCTCGATAGTAACCTCTAGGACGGCCAGTCACAAGACAACGGTTACGGTGACGGGTTGGGGAACTATTCAGGGGCAGTTGTTGCAATTGCCGTTGGAGACTTAGTTTTTCATCTAATGTTGTTGCTTGGCGGAATTCTTCTTTTAAGGTTTCCCGTTTGTCAGCATACTTAGCGATGAGAAGACTGCGACGCTTCTCGCGTTCAATCATAGATTTTTTGGCCATAAACTTTTTTGTGAGAATTCTTGTGCTAAAAGACAGCGTTTCCCATGATACCATATCCAACCATCATTATTTTTTGCTGTTGACGATTAATTTTTAGTGAAACATGAATAAACCTTTCGAGATGAATTATGAGGTTAATCCTGTGTAAGAATGGAAAGATTGTTTATTTAGAAATCTTAAATTTGATTTTTAGACTAACGAGCAGCAAAGAGAGCATTAATCTATGAAAGTTGGCGATCAGGTTCGTGTCACGACTTCGGTAATTGTTTACCATCATCCCAAACATAAACAGCAGCCTTTTGATCTCAAGGAAATGGAAGGCGAAATAGTTGCCATTTTGATGGATTGGCAGGGAAGACCGATAAGTGCGAATCTTCCCATTCTCGTTCAATTTGAGAAACCTTTTAAGGCCCATTTTCAAGGAAACGAAATAGAAGTTATCTAAAATAGTCAAGGAAGAATTAGGGATGATCTGTGGATATGTTCCCTTTTTTTTTGGTCGATCTTCTTCTACTTTCATTAATTGATTAATTTAAAAATTCTTGTTTTTTGATTTTAGCAATCATGAACTAATCTCGGTTTCGGTGTTCAAGAAAAAACAAAATACGTTAGAGAATACGGGTAAGAAATAACTCTAGCTGTCAAAAAATGGGAATATTTTTGTATTTTCTCCTCTAATTTTTTGATAGTAGAAACAATAATCACGATAGTTTTAAAACTTCATTTTTTGTTTCTTCAAAATCTGTTTAAAGTATTAGATTAAAATATTATCAAAGATTTTATTTGTCGTCAAAATTAAATTTTCCTAATTGAGGTTGATAAATTTGAAATCCAGTTATTTCTGTGGATTCAAAAGTCATTTTACATTGGAACGGTGTTATTTGAAAATCACATAGGTAAGTCACTAAGCATTTTTGTTGTTGATTAAAAATTCTTAAGTTATATTGATTTTCCCTAGCAACTGTGCCAAATTTATTGACAAAACGATAGCGTTCTAAATAATTTAAAGTTGACCAAAGTTGACGATTAACAATAATATCAATATTTTGTTTTTCTGTATCCGCAATCCAATTTGTGACTAAGCGACCATCAAATAAATCAAATTGTTCTTTTGCCCACCATAAATTAGGAGGAATAGATTCCTGATTTTTAATAATTTTTTCAGAAATAATTTTGGTTTTATTACTAATAGAAATTTCTGTAATAAGTTCGGCTTCTTGAGAAGATTTACAGGTTAAATTATCAGCAGGGAATTGTGCTAAAACTGGAGGTAAAAAAGAAAGAATAAATCCTAAATTTAGAACAATACTGATTTTAAAATAAATAGTTAACTCAATTTTCATATTATCTTTCCCATAGGCGACGACGAGCAGAACCATTTAAACTTTCATGGCTATTTTTTAATAGTTTAGGAATGTTTAATTGCTCAGGGCAACGAGGTAAACAATCACCACATTCAGTACATTTATTGCCTTTTTTCCCAGGAAACCAATGCCCCGCATTTTCTAACATTTGATAACGATACTGTCCAAAATTTGTCATATCATAACCAATTGCAAGATTATGTAAACGGAGAATTTCAGGAATATTAATTGCTTCAGGACAAGGTAAACATTGATAACATTGACGACAGAGATCCGTGCCTAAAGTTTCCATTTGCTGATTTTCTAGACGCTGAAAAACGAGTTCTTCTTCTTTAGTTAAGGGGAAATTTTGATCTGCAATTTGTAATGGTTCGATTAATTCTGAGGGATTAGAAGGGCCAATACTCAAGGTGGTAATGCGGCGATCGCTGAGTAAAAATCGATAATTTAAGGCAAGAGGCGTAAACGGTTGACAGAGTTGAGAAAGGCTTTCAGAAGGAGTATAAAGCATTCCTCCCTTGTCGGCAGGAGAAATAATAAAAACGCCTAAATCTTTTTTTTGGGTTAATGCGATCGCGGCTTGATGACGTTGAAAAAAGTAGTAATAATGAAGATTAACAAATTCAAATAAATTAGTTTCAATAGTTTTAATAATTAGTTCTAAAGAACCGTGAGTTGAAAATCCTAAATGGCGAATTTTACCTTTTTCTAAAGCTTCTTGAATTGCTTTTAAACAACCATCAGGATCGGTAATTAAGTTAAAATGTTCTTCGGTATTAATGCCATGAATTGCTAAACAATCTAGATAATCAACTTGTAATTTTATTAAAGATTCTTCAATTTGAAACCGCATTTGTTCAGCATTTTCTGTCGGACAAATTTTACTGGTTAAATATATTTTTTTTCGGTCTAATTTTTGTAAAATATTCCCCAAATAAATTTCACTTTTTCCGTATCCTCTCGCTGTTTCAAGATGATTAATTCCCAACGCGATCGCCTGACTAACGGTCTCTTCCATCACCGATTCTGAAGCCAAACAACGCATCGTTCCCAAAGAAAAAGCAGAAAGCTGGAGGTTAGTTTTCCCAAAACGGCGATAAAACATGAAAAAGTTATAAATTATTTAATTCTCTTCCTGACTTTCTTCTGTCAAACCTGCCCGTTGAATGAGATCCCCAGGACAAAGATTCGCCACAAAACTCCGAAAAGCTTGACGTTCTTTTTCATCGGCATCTCGATCCACAGGAATTGAGGCTTCTGCAATAACTTCTTCCATCACCCAAATCGGAGTCCCCAACCTAATGGCGATCGCGATCGCATCACTCGGACGACAATCAAGCTCTTTTTTCACATCTCCCTGAAGCAGAGAAAGAACGGCATAAAATGTATTATCTTGCAGAGAATGAATAATAATGCGCTCTAAAACAATGTCGAAAGTAGTGAAAAAGTTTACCATCAAATCATGGGTGAGGGGACGAGGCTGCTTCTGATCTTCTAAGCCTGTGATAATTGCCCTTGCCTGATCTTGCCCAATATAAATAGGAAGCGCACGCCGTTCCGAGCCATCTTTGAGTAGTACAATTGGGCTACGGGTAACAGCATCCAATGCAATCCCAGCCACTCTCATCTCAATCATTTACTTTGTCCTCTTTAAGCCAACAGGGGCGCAACAGTAGCTATGTTCATTCTAGGGAATTTAAGTGCATTCGGTATTTTGTTTAGCTTTAATATTTTCATCAAGATAAAATGGCGATCGCAATATTAATCAATGACAACAAAAATTTTCAAGCTTTTACACAATCATTTCAAAGTAGTCGATATGCGCTAAATCAGTCGCCAAATTTATAATTCAAACCCATCTCGATTAAGATTAAATTCACATTTTAGAGCTAGAATATTAACCCAACTCACTAGAAATCGAAGTATGGAAGTAAATTTGTTGCCAACCGAAGTCATCCTAACACCAACTTACGAAATATTAGGAAAAATCCATCTCGATTGGACACCACAGCCAGGCAATTATTTAGAACTTCAAGGTAAAACTTACTCCGTCTTAGAGCGTCATCATCACTACCAATACAAAATTGGTGGCTATTGTTTAAGTAAAATTTCTCTTCATGTCCAATCCGCAATTTCTCCCACCGAAACCACTTTATGGGAAGGACATTGGGTAATTGGAAATATTCAATGTCGATTTAATGCTCGCTCAGAAATCCTACGGTGTGCCGTAAATCCCGTTGGCCCCTGTCAAGACTGCTGTTCTTTTGAGTTCATTTAAGCTAATTTTCAGGAATTAATCAGGTAAATATTGCCAAAACCGATAGACAAATAAATCAGAATCCTGAAAACAAATGTTAAAAACTGTTACGGAATCTCGACGAAGGGGATCACAATGCCTGAAAATAATTGGGCAGGTTGCTTGAACACAAGCCTTAGTTTCTAACTCAGTTTCTAACTTTTGTCAGTAGCCCGTCACGGTTAATAAGTTCAGCTTAAAACCACCCATAACCTTTACTTTTTGAGAGGAATCCCAAAGATGAGTATCGTCACGAAATCGATCGTGAATGCTGATGCGGAAGCCCGCTACCTCAGCCCCGGCGAATTAGATAGAATCAAGTCTTTTGTCACTTCTGGAGCAGCTCGTTTACGGATTGCTGAAACCCTTACAGGTGCTCGCGAAACCATCGTCAAACAAGCTGGCGATCGTATGTTCCAAAAACGTCCTGACATCGTTTCTCCTGGTGGAAATGCTTACGGCGAAGAAATGGCAGCTACCTGTCTGCGTGACTTGGATTACTATCTTCGTTTAGTTTCCTATGGTATTGTCGCTGGTGATGTTACTCCCATTGAAGAAATCGGCTTAGTCGGTGTACGCGAAATGTACAAATCTTTGGGAACTGATGTTGGCGCAGTCGCTCAAGGTGTCCGTGAACTGAAAGAAGTTTCTTCTGGTTTACTGTCTTCTGAAGATGCTGCTGAAGCTGCTGGCTACTTCGACTATGTTATCGGAAGAATGAGCTAAGGCTTTTTGCTATCAACGCTCAAATTTTTCTCTTTTAGCAAATTTTTACCCTAAGCAAGATTCTAAGGAAGCAAAAAACTATGCAAGACGCAATTACCGCCGTAATCAACTCTGCTGACGTTCAGGGCAAATACCTGGACAGTTCTGCACTAGACAAATTAAAAGCTTACTTTAACACTGGAGAACTTCGTGTTCGTGCGGCTAGTGTCGTCAGTGCTAATGCAGCAACCATCGTTAAAGAAGCAGTCGCTAAATCCTTACTGTATTCTGATGTAACTCGTCCTGGTGGAAATATGTACACCACCCGTCGTTATGCGGCTTGTATCCGTGATCTCGACTATTATCTCCGTTATGCAACCTATGCAATGTTGGCGGGAGATCCTTCTATCCTAGATGAGCGTGTTCTCAACGGATTGAAAGAAACCTACAATTCCTTGGGCGTTCCTATTTCTTCTACTGTTCAAGCTATTCAAGCAATCAAAGAAGTTACAGCAAGCTTAGTTGGTGCTGATGCAGGTAAAGAAATGGGTGTTTATTTAGACTACATCAGTTCTGGTTTAAGCTAAAAAATCCCCATATTGGCAGCGTTTTAGCGTTGTTTATAATTATTCAGGTTCGGGAGTAAGAGCGCGAGTGCTAGTCAGTTAAAGGCTTATATCTAATCAAAAAGAGATAAGTTTTGACCGTTTAGTATTGGCCCCTAACTCCCGACCCTTGCTGTATATAGACTATTTTCTTTGACCAAAATTTTTTAAGGAGACCTTAACCCCATGCGGATGTTTAAAGTGACAGCTTGTGTTCCTAGCCAAAGCCGTATTCGGACACAGCGCGAATTACAAAATACTTATTTCACTAAATTAGTTCCCTATGATAATTGGTTTAGTGAACAGCAACGGATTATGAAAATGGGTGGAAAAATCATTAAGGTTCAATTAGCCACCGGAAAGCCTGGAGCCAACGCTGGTTTGTCTTAGTTTTTTGTTTCTAGTTGAATCAAAGGGAGGTCTTTTGGGCCTCTTTTTGAGTTTTACCGAGACTTTACACAAAAAAAGAGGCTAGAAATAAATTCCACCTCTTGTTTAAAATTAATTTTTCTGAGTTAATCTAACTAGCTGCAATATATTCTTCAACATTAGAACGTCGTCTCCGTAAATGAGCTAGGGCTTGATGTTCTAATTGGCGAACCCGTTCCCGACTGATGTTGAGTCTTTGTCCGATTTTTGCCAAAGATAACTCTTTCCCATCCTCTAAGCCAAAACGAAGAGTTAAAACAGTTTGTTGTTGGGGAGTTAATTCCGACAAAAGCGTGTGCAAATCCTGGCGCATTAACTCTTGAGTGATGTAAAGATCTGGAGAAATACCGTCATCTTCTAATAATTCCGATAATTCCGTGTCCTGATTATCTCCAACTCGGACATCTAAAGAAATAGGCTGACGAGCCATGCTCAGATATTCCCGAATTTGGGAAGGTTCGATTTCTAAAATTTGGGCAATTTCAGCAGGAGTTGCATTCCGTCCTAATTTTTGGGATAGTTCTCGTTGTGTTTTTTTGATTTTATTAAGTTTTTCAGTAATATGTATCGGTAAACGAATAGTACGCGATTGTTGCGCGATCGCCCTGGTAATTGCCTGACGAATCCACCAATAAGCATAAGTCGAAAATTTATAGCCTTTGGTGGGATCAAATTTTTCAACGCCCCGCTCCAGACCCAGACTACCTTCTTGGATTAAATCCAAAAATTCCATGTTGCGTTTCTGATATTTCTTGGCGATCGCCACAACCAGTCGCAAATTCGCCTCAATCATTTTTTGTTTGGCGCGATTTCCCAATTGAAGAATACGATTTAAATCTTCGGACTTGAGTTGAACCGCCTCCGTCCACTCGACCAAACTGAGTTCTCGTCCAAGCGTTTCAGCCAGGCGATCCCGAAGTTCAATTAAGGGCATCATCTTTTGAACCTGTTTGCCATAAACAATTTCTTGCTCATGGGTGAGTAGGGGAACCCGTCCAATTTCATGCAGATAAGTCCGAACCATATCTGGCGAATAGATAGGCTGTTTAGCAGTTTTATTGAGATTAGCGGTAGGCATTGACGAGTTGACTCCTTAAACCAGAAACCAGCAGAAAGTCTGTCACTAATTTGAGTTTTCCCAAAAATTGTTGAAATCAATACATGAGACAAAAAGCAAAAATGAAGTCGTTATGACTTTGACCTGATTCCATGATAACTTACTCTGATTTAGACGATGACAGTTGTCCAAAGGTTCAATGGATAAGATGGGTTGGGTCGGTCTTCAATAATACTGATTATTCGTGGGATTGAGCAACTTTTTTTGGGAATTTTAGATTGACTTTACGAGAGAGTGATTATTACTATAATGTCTTATAAGTCGCCTTTGTGTAAGGTTTAAAATAGCGAAATTGCCGAACGAAAGAGAACGGCTTTCCCCTATTTTTTCTGAAAAATCTGTCAAAAGAGGTGTTTTAGTTGATAGTTTGGTTTATAGTGAAGAAGCGTCTAATTTTGGTGGATTGTTTGCTACTTTTTCGTACTTTCAATGTTTTTTAACGAGTTCAAATCCAATTAATAAAGTGTCTATTCTTATTTTTTGAGCTTACTTTAGTGCGTTTTTTCTTTCTTATTTTTGGCTTGACTAATGATGACAATTCCCCATCCTGATGAAACTTTAATGAGTCTCCATTGTGCTGTTATTACGGTTAGTGATACTCGAACTATCGAATCAGACCGTAGTGGTCAATTAATTCAGCAATATCTCAGCCATGCTAGCCATTTGGTAAATTCTTATCAAGTTTTAAAAGATGAGCCTGAGCTAATTCGGACACAAATAAAACAATTAAGTCTTGATCCCACGCTGGATGTCATTATTTTAAATGGGGGAACGGGTATTGCTCCTAGAGATACAACTTTTGATGCCGTAGATAGTTTATTAGAAAAAACGTTACCAGGTTTTGGAGAGTTATTTCGTTTTCTTTGTTATCAAGAAATTGGTTCTAGGGCGATTGCATCTCGTGCAGTGGCGGGTGTTTATCAACAAAAATTAGTTTTTTCATTGCCTGGTTCATCAAATGCTATTAAGCTTGCTTTTGAAAATTTAATCCTACCAGAACTTATTCATCTGGTTACGCAAATTAAACCGCTTCTAAAACTTTAAATTGAAACTGATTTTGATCTGTTTGAGTGAGTCAAAATTTGTTACTTGTGATCAATTTTCTTGGGCGACAAAAGTTTGAGTGTAATGAAATTTACCGATAAAAAGTAATATTCTAGATAATGTTTTTTTGATGACTTCTTTTCTGAGAGATACCTGCAATAATGAAAAAATAATCAATAGCAAAACTAAGTTCTCAGTAAATAACATCTCTTTTCTGTTCTCTCTTTATTGATAATTTTCATGTTTATATTTGTGTTTTTAGATCAGATAACGGGTTAAATCATGTTATTGACAGATTCCCTGTTGCTCGATTACAAACGTTGCCAACGGCGTGCTTTTTTAAATATTTACGGTCATTCGGACGAGCGGAGTTCGGAAAGAGATTTTTTGCTTAAATTACGCCAAGAAAGTCAAAAACATATTGCTTCAATTTTGACAGAATTTTATCCTGACTATCAGCAACCGCAATCACCTAAAAAAGATTGGGAAAAACGTGCTGATGAAACCAAAGCGTTGATGGAAAAGGGAGCAGATTGTATCTATGAAGGTTTTTTGGCTCACCCCTTACGAGAAACAACAGAAGAGCGTGAAGGTTTGATTTTATTAGGACATCCTCATTTACTTATTAAACAATCAGGAACATCTGATTTGGGAGATTGGTTTTATTTACCAGTTAGTATCCAATTAGGTCGTCGCCCTAAACCAGAATACAAAATTTTAGCGACATTTTATGCCCAATTATTGGCAGTTTGGCAAGGACGATTTCCACCTTATGCTGAGATTATTCTGCGTCGTCAAAATCGCTATCAAGTGGATTTAGTGGAATGGTTGCCGCGTTTACACACTACTATTACTGAATGTTTACAAACACTTGTTCAACGTCAAGAACCAGAAGTTTTTATTTCTCGTCAACGTTGTAATTTATGTCATTGGTATGATCATTGTTATGCGATCGCCCAATCTCAAGCACATTTATCTTTGGTGCCAGGCGTAACTCCTAGTCGCTATGAATCTCTACAGGCCATGGGCGTTTTTACTGTTTCTTCTTTAGCAGAAGCTAATCCTGTTGCGATGGCAGAAATCCTGGGAAAGGCAATCTCTTCTCAGTTACAAACCCAAGCCAAAGCTATTATCGAAAATCGAGCAATTCCCAGAGATTCCTTATCAAAATCTCGTTTACCAAATTCCTCTTTTGAACTTTATTTTGATATTGAAGCTGAACCCGAACGCAACTTAGATTATTTGTTAG
Source organism: Snowella sp. SOY_38_metabat_116 (assembly GCA_031396835.1). GTDB lineage: Bacteria > Cyanobacteriota > Cyanobacteriia > Cyanobacteriales > Microcystaceae > Snowella. Next base: position 19,468 of record JANNLO010000152.1, on the reverse strand, counting down.
GTGTAATTGTTATTGATCGACAAAGCGGACAGGAAAAATTTCATGGTTTCATTGCCGAAAAACCAGAAGATGAAGCTAAAATTTGGCAAGAGTTTCTAACATTAATTAAGCATTATGAATCAGCTCCTATTTTTCATTTTTCTGAGTATGAAGTGGAAACAATAAAACGACTTGCTCAACTTTATCAAACATCAAAAAAAGAACGAGATCAAATTCTTAATCGTTGTTTTGATCTTCATCATTATGTCGTAAATTCAATCACTTTTCCAGTCGAAAATTATTCTCTTAAAACCTTAGCAAATTGGTTAGGATTTCAATGGCGTGATCTCAATGCCAGTGGGGATCAATCAGTTTGGTGGTATGACCAATGGCTAGAAACCAGCGATCGCAATTTTCTGGAATTAATCTTGCGCTATAACGAAGATGATTGTCGTGCTACTTGGATTTTAAAAGATTGGTTAGTTAACTTTAATAATAATAATTAAAATATCATGTTCATCAGTAAGAAAAATCACGTTTTTAATATTATAAAAAATACAGAAAAAGATATTTTATAACTGTTTTTGTCGTTGAGCTTCATACAATAGTAATGCCGCCGCGATCGCAACATTTAAAGATTCCACTCCTGAAGCAATAGGAATCCTAACCGTTTCATCCGCTAAACTAGCTAAATCTGGACTTAAACCAGCACCTTCATTACCCAACAAAATCAAACTTGGTTGCAAAAAATCAACTTCCCAATAGGTTTTAGGCGCATTCATTTGAGTTGCAATAATCTGCACACCTTGCGTTTGATAATCTTGAATCAGTTGCTTCAAATCAGGATGAGATTGCTTCGACAAATGAAACCAAGCTCCCGCCGAAGCCCGCAAAACCTTGGGATTATCCAATTCCACACTATCCTCACTGAGCCAAAGTCCATCAACACTTGCGGCAACAGCAGAACGAATAATAGTTCCCAAATTGCCTGGATCTTGAATTCTGTCCAAAACCAAACCCAATGTAGGTAACTTTAATGGATGTGCATTTTGAAAATCTCGGTCAATCGTCGCAATCACGCCATCAGGATTCACAGTTGTAGCTAATTGTTGAATCACTTCGGGACTAACACATTCTATTCGCTGCGATCGCGTAATGATCTTTTCGTAAAGTTGAGCATATTTTTCTTGCCATTGCGGAGTATAACAAACGGTTTCAAAGGAACAATCCACTTCCCAGGCCGTCTCCAATAAGTGTGTTCCTTCTAATAACAGCAAATTTTGCTCTTGTCGTCCTTTTGCGCGATGGAGCCGACGAATTTGTTTGACCAGAGGATTCTGCGAACTGGTAATCATGCCGAAATTCGCTAAAAAATTTAATTATTTGACTTTCTGCTGAGATAACTAAATGCGGAACCCGGGACTCGAACCCGGAAGTCCTTGCGAACACTAGAACCTGAATCTAGCGCGTCTACCAATTCCGCCAGTACCGCTTATAGTTTTTTATACCCAATTAGTAATAGTGACGCACAAAAGGCTATTTAGTCAATCTTTTTTAAAAAACTTGCTCTGAATAACAGGTGATCGCAAACTAAATTCTAGAAAGTCAGAAAAAAAGCTAGACATTTTACCCTTTTCTTGTATAATCTAGAGGCGAATTTTCTGTATTCATGATCCTATATTATTATTAGAGGACAAAGCCATAAAACCTAATTATAGTAATGCCAATATCGCCCCATTTACACCTAATAGCGACCTTCAACCTGTTCTTGAAATCTATGGTCGTTCGACTCTGAAAGGGGAAGTGAAAATTAGTGGGGCGAAAAATTCCGCACTGGCCATCATGGCAGGAACCATACTCTGCTCGGATGATTGCCGACTACGGAATTTACCCAACCTTGCTGACATCACTCGCATGAGTCAAATTTTATCAGCTATTGGCGTAAAAATAAAGCAAAATGGGGATATCTTCGATTTTGATACCAGAGATATTGGTCAATCTCAAGCTCCCTATGAATTAGTCTCTCAATTACGAGCCAGTTTTTTTGTGATTGGCCCATTGTTAGCACGTTTAGGGACAACTCATGTGCCTTTACCTGGAGGTTGTGCCATTGGAGCGCGTCCTGTTGATCTCCATGTTCGGGGTTTGCAAGCAATGGGAGCAGATGTCATTATTGATCATGGTGTTGTCCAGGCAAGTGTTAAAGGCAGTCGTAATCGCTTGACAGGGGCAAAAATCTATCTGGATTATCCAAGTGTTGGTGCGACGGAAACCATCATGATGGCGGCGACCTTAGCAGATGGAGAAACAATTATTGAAAATGCAGCCCAAGAGCCAGAAATTATTGATCTTGCTAATTTTTGCTGTTCAATGGGAGCAAATATTGTCGGTGCAGGAACCAATACTATTGTGATTAACGGGGTAGAACGTCTGCATTCCACTGATTATCCTATTTTGCCCGATCGCATTGAGGCTGGAACTTTTCTTGTCGCTGCTGCAATTACCCAATCTGAAATTAGTCTTTGTCCCGTTGTTCCTGCTCATTTGGCTTCGGCGATCGCAAAATTAAAAGAGATTGGCCCCAAAGTCGTTATTGAAGGCCCAGACCGCGTTCGACTTATTCCTGCTGCTTTGCGAGGAACGGATATTGAAACATTGCCCTATCCTGGCTTTCCGACCGATATGCAAGCCCAATTTATGGCGTTGTTAGCTGTAAGTGAAGGAAATAGCATGGTGACAGAAACTGTGTTTGAAAATCGTTTACAACACGTTGCCGAACTCCAACGCATGGGAGCGAATATTCGAGTCAAAGGCAATATTGCAGTGATTCAAGGTGTTCCCTTTTTATCTGGTGCGCCCGTCATGTCCACCGATCTTCGTGCTTCTGCCTCATTAGTGCTTGCAGGTTTAGCGGCCGAGGGTAAAACTATTATTCAAGGTTTAAATCATCTAGATCGGGGTTACGACGATATTGAGGGTAAATTACGAAAATTAGGTGCTAATCTCCGTCGGATTAATGTTCCCTCTGAATCTTTGAGTAATTCTGCTAGTTTAATTGAATTAAGTTAAATCAGTTAATCAAATTTTGAGTCAAATCAATAATTTATTCTAGTCAGACACTTCAGCAATTCCAATAAGAAAGAGCAAATAACTGTTGATTAAAAATGGCTCAGAATTTGGGTGTTGCTTAATCAGGGTATGAATTACTATCACGATAATTTTTTATCGCCCCCTAAATCCCCCAATTCTGGTGGACTTCCAAGCATCGTTTCCCCCCAAATTTGGGGGCTAGGGGGCAAAACATACCTTAAATCAGCAACGCCAGAATTTGTTCTTTTTTGTGCTATTTGGGATGTCGAGATTGTTTAAAAAAATGGGCGATCGCTGTTATGATTGCCTGACAAGTATTTATTGATCAGAATTTTCTCTAGTTTCTTAAATCATGGCTTTTTTCCGTCCCGATCAATCCTTAAGTCAAACAGCCCAAACTATCCTAGATGCAACCTTTCAAGAATTTCCTAGCTTAAAACGGGATCAAATCGCCTTAACTTGGATCATTTATGATGTGCCAGTGATTGTCAATACAGGCGGTGCAATTTCCGCAGAAGAATTTTGGCAACATTCAGTGCGAGGATTTAGTTATCGCGGTTTTGAACGCATTTATCCCGCCAGTTTGGTGAAATTATTTTATCTCGTGGCGATCGCAGAATGGCTAGAAGGTAAGATGGTCGAAAGTTCCCCAGAATTAGAGCGAGCCATCAAAGACATGATTGTGGATTCGAGCAATGATTCCACCAGTTTAATTGTGGATACTTTGACGGGAACCACCAGCGGCCCAGAGTTGCCCGAAGCACCGTTTGAAACTTGGAAACATCAACGTAATTTGGTGAACCGTTATTTTCAAAATTTGGGTTGGGAAGAATTAAGCGGAATTAATATCAACCAAAAACCTTGGAATGAAGGGCCCTATGGACGAGAAAGGGCTTTTGTTGGGGAAATGCTAGAGAATCGCAATATGTTGACGACTGATGCCATTGCCCGCTTATTACACAGCATTATTGGAGGAGTCGCCGTTTCTTCTGCGCGATCGCAACAAATGATGAAATTATTAAAACGCTCTTTAAACGTAGTTTTACCCGAAGCTGGTGAAGAAAATCAAGTTACAGGCTTTTTAGGGGAAGGATTGCCAAAAAATGCTGAATTGTGGTCGAAAGCAGGTTGGACGAGTAAAGTCCGCCATGATGCCGCTTATATTGAAATTCCCAGTAAACAACCCTATTTATTAACTGTTTTTACTGAAGGTCAAGAAAACACTAATAACACCCGCATTTTGCCCTTCATTTCCCAAGCGATCGCTAATCTTGATTAATTAAGATTAATCTTTAATAATTTAGTAATAATCTTTGTTTATTTACAACGCGATCGCCAGCTATTTGGGTCTGAAAAAACGAAGCTAATTTGTAGCCGACATCCTCATGGGGTAAAATCAGTATCATCTCGAATTTATTCCTCCCATGACGACTTTTACTGTCAATGAACGCGATCGTTTTCCTGTTAATAAAGTAGAAATTTCTGGACGTTGGCTATTTGGTCCAGGCCCTTCCAATGCTAACCCACGAATTTTAGCGGCGATGAGCTTGCCCCCCATTGGTCATCTTGATCCCGATTTTCTGCAATTAATGAACGAATCTCAAAGCCTTTTGCGGTATGCTTGGCAGACAGAAAATTTTATGACCATTCCCGTGAGCGGAACAGGCAGCGCGGCAATGGAAGCAACCTTGGCTAATACTGTAGAGCGGGGAGATGTTGTTTTAGTCGCTGTTAAGGGCTATTTTGGTCATCGTTTAGTGGATATGGCCGAACGCTACGGAGCCGATGTTCACAAAATTACCAAGCCTTGGGGCGAAGTTTTTAACCTAGAAGAATTAACAGAAGCCATTCAAACCCACAAACCTGCGATTTTGGCGATCGTTCATGCAGAAACTTCGACGGGAGTTTGTCAACCATTAGAAGGATTGGGAGAAGTTTGTCGAGCGAATAATTGTTTGCTTTTGGTGGACACAGTCACAAGTTTGGGTGCAGTTCCTATTTTTATAGACCAGTGGGGCATTGATTTGTCCTATAGTTGCAGTCAAAAAGGTCTCGGTTGCCCTCCAGGTCTTGGGCCTTTTACCATGAGTCCACGAGCGGTAGAAAAAATGCAGAATCGTTCTACAAAAGTTCCTAATTGGTATTTGGATATGTCTTTACTCAGTCATTATTGGGGAAGCGATCGCACCTATCACCACACTGCACCAATTAATATGAATTACGCTTTGCGAGAAGCACTTTATCTCTTAGCAGAAGAAGGCATTGAAAATAGCTGGAAAAGACATCAAGAAAACGCGGAATCTCTTTGGATAGGACTAGAAGAATTAGGTTTAGTTTGTCATGTGGAAAAAGCTTTTCGTTTACCAACTTTAACAACAGTAAAAGTTCCTGATGGCATTGATGCTAAGGCGATCGCAGCTAAATTACGAACCGAATATAATATCGAAATTGGTTTAGGTTTAGGCGAATTAGCGGGTAAAGTTTGGCGAATTGGCTTAATGGGTTATAACAGTCAACCTGAAAAAGTTCTTTTCTTGTTAGCTGCTTTAAAGAAAGTATTAAAACCCTAGTTTTTATTCTAAAACATGATGGGAATCAGACTTTTTAACTTATTAGATTTGTCATAAATGTAATTCTATGATTAAATTTTGAGGTTTAATTAACAGTCACAAATCTTCTAAATACTTGCTTAAAATTAAAAATAAAATGTGGGATCGGACTCCTTGTTTGCCATCAACTAGAAGTCTTTTCCGCCATTAAAAACTTAATAATTAACCAAGTTTAGCTAGTTAATCTTAGATAAAATATTAGACAAAATAAATCTTGAGTAGAGGAGTTTTTAGTTTTTTATAATAAATGATCAATATTGAAATAGTGCTTAGAAATAATGCGTTTATAAAAAATGTTTAGAGATTTACATTTAAGAACTTCTAAAAAATCAAACAGAATCCCATAAATCAGCTTTTTTATTACAATTAAATCTCCTATGTTAGAGACAATACAACTTCAATTTTATTCCCTCGAACAGTTTGCTAATAACTTAGTTTCCTCACAATTAATTAACTTCAATGGGTTGAGTATTGCTGTTATTTTTGTGGCAGGAATTTTCACCAGTTTAACGCCCTGTATGTTGTCGATGTTGCCCCTCACTGTTGCCTATATTGGCGGCTATCAAAATCAGGGTCGTTTTCAATCACTCATTCAGTCCAGTTGGTTTGCTTTAGGATTGGCCACAACCTTAGCTGGATTAGGGATTCTGTCGGCAACAGTGGGCAAAGTTTATGGACAAATTGGAGTTGGATTGCCAATTGTTGTCAGCATTATTGCGATTCTGATGGGATTAAATTTATTGGAACTTTTGCCGCTCCAATTTCCCACATTAACCGCAACAGATTGGATTAGAAAAGATTTTCCCGCGCCGCTACGTTCTTATTTATTGGGATTAACTTTTGGCTTAATTGCTTCACCTTGTAGCACACCTGTTTTGGTAACATTATTAGCTTGGGTTGCTAGCACTCAAAACTTGATTTTAGGGGCAGTCTTACTGATGGTTTATGCGATCGGATACGTCATGCCATTAATCTTAGCTGGAATTTTTACGGGAGCTTTAAAAAAATTATTAGAATTAAGGAAATGGTCAGCTTGGATCAATCCATTTAGTGGCATTTTGTTGATCAGTTTTGGAGCTTTTTCTTTGTTTTCTCGTTTGCCAATTAATAATCTTAATTAACAACTTATTTTGAGAGCCATCTATTCGTAAAATGTCGCAATTAAAAAATTATTAGTATTCAAAAATAAACTATTTCCAAATGTTTAGTCACTCAGATTATCTGAAGATTAATCAGTCAAAATTAGCTTTATAATAAGAATAATAAATTAAGCGTTTTTTAGGATGTTTTAAAACCATGACCAATGATGCGTTAATTCCAGTTGTCGTCAATGGAGCGGCAGGCAAAATGGGGCGAGAAGTGATTAAAGCAGTCATTCAAGCGGAAGACCTGATGTTGGTGGGAGCAGTAGATGCCAACCCAAGCTTAAGAGGGCAGGACATTGGCGAAATTATTGGCATTGGCCCGTTAGAAATTCCCGTATTAGATGATTTGCAAAGTGTTTTGGTTTTAGCAACTCAAGAAAAAATTCAGGGTGTAATGGTGGATTTTACCCATCCTGATGGCGTTTATGAAAATGTTCGTTCGGCGATCGCCTATGGAGTGCGGCCAGTAGTTGGAACGACTGGTTTAAGTGCCAAACAAATTGCAGAATTAGCTGAATTTGCCGATAAAGCTAGCACAGGCGTTTTAATTGCTCCCAATTTTGCGATCGGAGTATTGTTAATGCAACAAGCCGCAATTCAAGCTGCCCAATATTTTGATCATGTAGAAATCATTGAATTACATCACAATCAAAAAGCAGATGCGCCAAGTGGAACTGCCATTAAAACTGCACAAATGTTAGCAGAATTAGGTAAAACTTATAATCCATCTTTAGTTACTGAAAAAGAAATTATTACAGGTGCAAGGGGAGGTTTAGGGCCCGAAAATATTCCTATTCATAGTATTCGTTTACCTGGATTATTAGCCCATCAAGAAATTATTTTTGGTGCCCCTGGCCAACTTTATAGCTTACGACATGATACGACAGATCGTGCTTGCTATATGCCAGGCGTTTTGTTAGGAATTCGTAAAGTTATTAACTTAAAAACTTTAGTTTATGGATTAGAAAAACTATTGTGATAATAATCTTTAAATACTTGATTAAAGATTATTCATTTCAATAAAGAAACCGTTCCAACTGATCGCTAGTTTGAGCTTTATATTTCTAACAAATGGGGGCGATCGCATCTCCTAATCGAGAGCAAAATCTTGATTTATACTTCTGATTAGGAACTGACATTATTACAATCAAAGCAAAAAATTAGTATCCTCAACTCAAAATAAGAACTTTCTTTGATATAACGAGAGAGTTTCAATGTGATACACTCGTGTTAGTGGCAAGGTCATTAACCACTTTAAAAACCTGAGTCGCCTAAAGGTTGACGCTAAAACTTGACAATTGAATTTAGTCCGTTCCATACAGTTATCCTAAATTATTTCTTAATTAATTAGGGATTTCTGAAAGTCGGTCAAAGATTCACAAGCATCGAACAGTTCGTCTTTAATTGAGAATCAACCTGAAAAATTCAACGTTACTGTCGAGTCGGCCAAACAAGATCAATAGAATCAGGTCTTTGTAAGATCGCACACTTGGGTAAAGAAGCACCTCTGGGTTAGAAACTATTAAGAATCTAGTTTAAGTGAAATCATTAAGCCAAGAAGCCTTATCTTTATAGATCAAAAAAAGACAACAATTTGGGCTAAACACACTGTTTAATAAAAGATTTGACAATAATTCATTTTCTTTTGTCTAGGCATTTGGCATTTTGTCATTATTACCAAACTTCTTGTTTTTAAGATGCAGAAACAGCGAAAAATAACTTCAACATTTAGGAACAAACCCCTTATACATAATTTCTGATTTACTAACCAAGCTTTCTGAAATCATTGGACTAGGGACAAAGATCAATTACTATTCGCTGATTAATATTAAGTTGATAGCGATTGCCTGTTCAAAAAATCTCCGTAAATCCGTAAAAAAGTTCTACTGTGGAAACGGATAAACAATTATTAATTTAATAGGGATAAGTAAAATCAGCATTTTGCTTGTTGAGAGTTGAGAGTAGAAAGTTTACACGACTCGTTTAACCCTAAAAAAATCAGTTGTTTATTAACCCAAAAGTAGATATTTCCGATCCATCCAGCTTTTACTTTTTAATTCAATCTTTAAAGGCACTGCTCAAAGAAAGTGTCTCGATTGACGATAAATACTTGAGGAATTTTCATGCCAAAACAAATTATCATTGCTGAGCAACATCAAATCGCGGCGGTTTTCTGGGAAGATCAAATTCAAGAACTAGTGGTTTCCACTGGCACTCAGCAAGTTAGCGATATTTATCTGGGCTTAGTTGAAAATGTTATTCCAGGAATTGACGCCGCTTTTATTAATATTGGCGACACTGAAAAAAATGGCTTTATTCATGTGACCGATCTTGGCCCCTTACGCTTAAAAAAAACGGCTGGAGCTATTACCGAATTGCTGACACCCCAACAAAAAGTGTTAGTGCAGGTGATGAAGGAACCAACAGGGAATAAAGGGCCACGCTTAACAGGAAATATTAGCTTACCTGGTCGTTATCTTGTTCTCATTCCTTCGGGCAAAGGTGTCAATCTATCTCGTCGCATCAGAAATGAAGAAGAACGTAATCGGCTTCGCGCTTTAGCCATTTTGAGTAAACCACCTGGAATGGGCTTATTAATCCGAACGGAAGCAGAAGGAAAAACCGAAGAAGCTATTCTCGAAGACTTAGAGTTTCTCCAAAAGCAGTGGGAAAGTGTTCAGCAACAAGCTGTTTCTACTCGCGCACCCGCCTTATTAAATCGCGACGATGATTTTATTCAACGAGTTTTGCGAGATATGTTTTCTGCGGAGGTTAACCGTATTGTCACCGACTCGGCTTCTGGGATGAAGCGGGTAAGACAAAATTTAATGGGATGGGGAGAAGGTCGGATTCCTGAAGGAGTATTAATTGATCAACACCGAGAGTCTCCATCGATCCTTGATTATTTTCGAGTGAATGCTGCCATTCGAGAAGCTCTTAAACCCCGTGTTGATTTACCCTCTGGTGGCTATATTATTATTGAACCAACGGAAGCTTTAACTGTTGTTGATGTTAACTCTGGTTCTTTTACTCGTTCTGCAACTTCAAGAGAGACTGTGCTTTGGACAAATAGTGAAGCTGCAACGGAAATCGCTCGTCAATTAAGACTGAGAAATATTGGTGGAGTTATTATTATTGACTTCATTGATATGGATTCTCGTCGAGATCAATTAAAGCTTCTCGAACATTTCAATCGTTGCATTAAAGCGGATAAAGCTCGGCCTCAAATTGCTCAGCTTTCGGAGTTGGGATTAGTTGAATTAACCCGCAAACGTCAAGGTCAAAATATTTATGAATTGTTTGGGAAGCCTTGTCCTAGTTGTGGTGGTTTGGGTCATTTAGTTGAATTGCCTGGCGAAAAAACTTCTATCTCTTTAGAAACTATTCCTTTTAGTCCTCCTAGTTTTAGTCCTTCTCCTAAAAGTGTTGAACGATTTGTCATTGAGCCTCCTGAAACCATCAAAGAAGTAGTTGATGCGGCTTTTGATTATGAACCGAGTGAAACCAGTCCCGACTTTGATCTGTCCAATCATCCCAACTATCAAGAGCAAGGAGGTGCTAATCGTCGTCGTCGTCGTCGTCGTCCAGAAACACCTGTAAAAGAAGAGGTTCAAGAAGTAGTTGCGGTTAAAGTTTTACCAACGCGGATTATTAAAGAAATAGAACCTGTTGAGGTAGAAGTAGAAGAACGTCCAGAACGCCGCGAAAGAATTATTCGTCGAGAAGAAATTCCTATTGAGCGGGTATCTATAGAGATGACTCCTTTAGAACAAGATGTTTATGCGTTGATGGGAGTTTCTCCCTTAGTTCGTTTAGACCGAGAATTTAAAAATCCTAAATCGGTGATTATTTCGGTGCGCGCGCCTGGAGAAATAGAAGTAATACCTCCTCTTCCTAAAAAAGAAACTTCTTCTTTTGACAAAGAAATTCTTGACATTAACGAAGATATATCTGAAGCGATCGCCTATGATAACGGACTGATGACTGCCAGTTTTGACAATTTGACTGCTTTTTTAAATAGCGATCTGACCGCAGAGATTGAGGAGAAAGTTGCACCTACAAAAATGGTTTTACCTAAAATCAGTAATTATGTTGCTGAAATTGAAGCTCCTCCAGAGTTCACAGAAACAATAAAAGAAACAATAGTGGAAGAGTATTTCAACATCATCGAAGAAACAAAGGAAGTGGAGGAAACAGAAGAATCTGAAGAGATAGAACAGCCCTTAATTCGTCGTCGTCGTCGTCGTTCATCAGCCCAAGAATCCTAGTTGATCTTTAAATTGTGCAATCTCAATCCTATTCTTTTAATTCTGAATCTTGGCAGTCTCAACTAGATCAATTCTTGGCTGATAATCCTGAGATGCTGATTGCTGGAGTGGATGAAGTTGGACGAGGTGCTTTGTTTGGGCCAGTGGTTGCTGCGGCGATCGCTGTCCCCATTTCTTCTCTGTCTGCTTTAATCTCTTTGGGTGTTAAAGATAGTAAAAAGTTATCGTCCCGACAACGTTCAAAACTTTTTCCTTTAATTAAAAATAGTGTGGTGGCTTGGCGCATTAGTTATGCAACTGTTGCAGAAATCGAAGTTTTAAATATTCGGCAAGCATCTTTATTGGCAATGAAACGTTGTTTATTAAAGCTCTCGGTTTCACCCCAACATTGTTTGATTGATGGTCGAGATTTGATTCCTGATTTGGGTTTGTCACAAACGGCGGTGATTAGAGGTGATCAACTTTCTCCCGCGATCGCTGCCGCTAGTATTTTAGCCAAAGTTTGGCGAGATGAATTGATTCTTAGAATTGCGCAACGTTATCCTCAGTACGATTTAGAAAAAAACAAAGGCTATGGAACTGAAAAGCATCGTTTGTCCCTGCAAAAATATGGATTAACGCTTCTGCATCGCCCAAGTTTTTGTCGTAAAATCATGCTGAATTCAGATTCATTAGCTGAAAATGAAATGAAGTGATCTTTTTCTGATAAAGTCTAAACGGGAAATTTGCGGAGACCGAGGAAAACCTCGAAGCATTTTCGTGTCAAGTGAATCTCAACTTTTACGACAAATTCGAGTCATAGATCCGATTCAGCAAACTGATAATTTGGCGGATGTTTGGTTAATTGGAGATAAAATTCAAGCAATAGAAACTCATTTTGCAACTATTCCCGCCGAAACAACGGTGATTGATGCTGAAGGTTTAATTCTCGCGCCAGGACTCGTCGATCTTTACAGTTATAGTGGCGAACCAGGTCACGAAGATCGAGAAACTTTTTGTTCGTTGGGCGCAGCAGCGATCGCGGGCGGTTTTACCCAGGTTGCAATTTTGCCCAATATGCAGCCGATTCTCGATAATCCTGCTACTTTAACCCTAGTTAAACAAAAATTAAGGCATTTAGACTCTCAGAAATCTCCACAATTTCATTTTTGGGGCAGTTTAACTTTAGAAATAAAAGGCGAACAATTAACAGAATTGGGTGAATTAAATGCCACAGAAATTATTGGTTTTACTGATGCCAAACCTTTAAGAAATGAGGGTTTATTGCGACGTGCTTTGGAATATTTACAACCGTTTAAAAAACCTGTGGCTCTTGTTCCCGTCAATTTGACTCTGCGGAGTAATGGCGTGATGCGTGAAGGCAATGCTTCCATTCGTTTGGGTTTACCTGGCGATCCAGTGATGTCTGAATCTGCGGCGATCGCGTCCATTCTAGAAATTGTGACTGCAACCCAAACTCCCGTTCATTTAATGCGAATTTCTACGGCACGAGGAGTCGAATTAATTGCCGAAGCCAAGTCTCGCAATTTACCGATTACCGCCAGTGTTTCTTGGATGCACCTATTATTAAATACGGAAAAGATTGGCAGCTATAATCCTAATTTTCATCTTGATCCACCGTTGGGAAATGAATCTGATCGCTTAAGTTTAATTGAGGGCATTAAGACAGGAATTATTGATGCGATCGCGATTGATCATCGAGCTTATACTTATGAAGAAAAAACACTATCTTTTGCTGAATCTCCCCCAGGAAATATTGGGCTAGAATTAGCCTTACCTTTTCTTTGGCAGCATTTAATTGAAACGGAATATTTAACAGCCTTAGAACTTTGGCAAGCCTTAAGAGTTAATCCTCTGCTTATTCTCCAATTAAAGGAAACTCATCAAGATTATTTATTATTTGACCCTGAAATGACTTGGAAAATTGATCGTTCAAATCTCAAAACTTTAGGGCAAAATACACCTTGGTTTGGTGAATTAATTCGAGGTAAAGTAACTAGAATTATTAGAGACAAAACTTATTTTCTTAATTGAAAAATAATTACTATTAAATTATCAGAAAAAATAGAAATCAAAAAAAGCTAACTAATCAACCTTTTGAAAAATGAGCATTATCGTTTTGTTATTCTAAAAAAATCCCATACTAATGAAACATTTAAATTAGATTGACTTAGTTAAAACAATTGACGAATACTTGAATATGTTATATTCTCTAACAATAAATCCTTGTATTATAAAAAATTTATTTGTAGATAAACCAAAATTTTATGCTGTCGAATCTAACTAATAAACAATCAGAAACTCTAAGACTTTTCAAGCTCTAAAAAGTTGTCTTTATTAAAAAAAATATGACCAAAAAAATTGCCTTTATTCACCATTCAAGATTTCCCTCAAGTACTCGGCTAGAAACAATGGCTTTTTCTTTAAATTCAGTCATATCTTTAGCAAATATCGGTTGGGAAATCGATCTTTACTTATGGGAAAAACCTTTACCAATCTATCAAAAATTGTTACCCAAAAACGTCAATATTAAATATTTTGAAGAGCCAGTTTCTCAATTTATGCGAGGGCTTAGAACAATCTTATTTAGACTTCAGTTTCAAAGATGGAACAATTATTATTGTGTGTTTGGAGTCGGTCAAATAGCAGCTTATATTGCAGATATTATTGCTAAGGCTAACCGATGTCCTTTTATTTATTTTAATGATGAATTTCCTAGTGGCTGGGGCCCTAATCGTTGGACAAAATTAGAACAAAAAGCTATTAAAAATGACGCCATGATCGTCGTTCCTGATCCCAATCGTTTTCCTCCTTTATGTAAAGAATTAGATGTTAGTCAAAAGCCCCATGCTTTTCTACCAAATATGCCCATGCTGAAGCCGATTATTGAAGAAATAAATTGGCATAAAAGATTCGGATTAGCAGAAGATGCCAGCAATTCTCATAATGAGAATTGCTGATTACAAGTAGATGAACTTCATTCTTTAATTGCATATTGTGCTGGAAATTTAGCACTTTATCGAAATACTCAAATCAATATGGAATATTTAGGATTTGCATCAGGAAAAATAATGCGGAGTATTGTTTGTGGATCTCCAATTATTGCTTCTGAAGGATTTTACCTTGATTTTATAAGAGATTATCAACTTGGTGTATTAGTAAAACATCCTTGCGAAATTCCTGCGGCCATAGAAGAAATTATTCACCATAGAGAGGCCTATCGTCAAAGATGTTTAAATTTTTGTGAACAAGAAATCTCTTTTGAAAAGACTTGGAAAGATTTTTGTGAGCAATTAAAAGAAACTCTTGATTTAGATTTATTAAAACCTTTTGTCTAATTACTTCAATCAAAATAATCAATCTTTTTTCTAGTCTCAAGATTTAAACCTGGGCGAAAAGTTGTTCAGAAGACATGACGGGAGCATCCGCTTTGCAAACAATCTCAACAATTTTATTTTTAGCTGAAGCTTGAAAGAGAGATTCTACGCAAATATGCGCGACTTTTTGACGAGGAATACTGCCTTCAAACAGGGTATCTGCGGATGACATGACGATCGTATCCGTATTATCTTCATTCTTAAGTCCTCCTGGTCGAACAATGGTATAGGTTAAGCTACTTTCTCGCAAATAGTTTTCTGCCTGCTGTTTCCAAAATAGAATTAGCCAAAAAAGATTCAAGGGATGAAAAAATCGCGAAACACAGAGGGAGGTGACTAAGACAAAATGTTCAATGCCGCTAGATTTAGCAATATCAACGAGGTTCTTGGTGCCAAAATAATCAACCTGCAATGGGCCTGTAAAGTCAAAACTCGGCTTCGCTCCTGTCGCACACAATAAGACCGTACAACCCGCGATCGCGATCTTGAGAGTTTCTGGTTGAAGAACATCGCCTAAAACCAATTCTGCTTCGGGCGGTAAAATTTTTCTAGCTGCCTCCAGATCACGAACTAATGCCTTGACGGGAATATTGCGATCAATTAAAGTTTGAACAATTCTTCGTCCCGTTTCGCCCGTTGCGCCAGCCACCAATGCTTTCATCTTGCTACCTCAAACACAGAATTTAATTTTTTGTTTAGTCTATATTGTATTGAGTTTTGTAAAGATTGGCGACACAATACTTGTTTAAAATTCTGGGAAGATTAAATTTAAGTTCATTAACTCGATCAACAAATAATATCTTATTTCAAGGTAAATGGTTATGCAAAGCCCAATAACTTCTTCTCAAACAATTGAATTTCAATCGGATCTTTCCTCAGTCGGTCACAATATTTTAGAAAAACCAGACTCAAAGGCAATTCACTTCCAGACTCATTTTGCAGGTTATATGGAAATGGATAGCGATAGAGAAACTGTTGCGAAATATCTCCAGTCCCATGAAGGTTGGTTTTGTCGTTGCGCTCAACCGATGCAAGTGGAACCTTATGGCGAAAATGGCTATATTCTAACGGTAGGTCGCTTTGGCGCGTTGGGTTTTGATGTTGAACCAAAAATTGCTGTTGTCTTAGAACCGCCTCAGAATGGACAATATTTGATGCACACAATTCCTTTACCTGATCTAACTTTTTTGGGTTACGAAGTAGATTATCAAGCGGTGATGGAACTAAGCGAAATTACGCGATCGCACTTAGAAGAAATTGATTGCAAACAAGGAATTAATCAATCAGCAAAAATTATCACTAAAGTTCAGTGGCAATTAAACATGGATGTAGCAGTTTTCTTTCCTAAATATATTCATAAATTACCCCAATCTTTAATTCGTAAAACAGGCGATCGCCTCCTATCAGAAATTATTCGCCAAATTTCTCCGCGCCTTACCCAAAAGGTTCAACAAGACTTTCACGAAGGAATAAAATTACCTTTACCTCCTAAATCAAGTCGTCATTTTCAACGCGTTAAATCTTCAAATATTGCTGATAAATCAGAGAGTTAATCCCTCAATTAACATCAGTAAAAAAAGAAAAAATATCCAAGATTGAGTTCACTTTTTAGATTGAATTACCTGTAAACTTCCACCCGCATAAAATACTTGTTGACACTCTTGAAAACCTATATTTTTTAATTGACCAACTAAATCAGTTTGGATTAATTTCCAAGCGGTTTCTGTTTCAAAAAGCCAGAGAAAAATAGCTAAAGGTGGCCAAAAAAGTAGATTACGGGGTTGATGTAAATCAATAAAAGTGAAAATTCCATTTGGTTTGAGAACACGATAAACTTCTTGCAAAATCTGCTGCAACTGTTCTGTTGTCATTTCATGGAGTGCGACACTGGTATGAACAACATCAAAAACGTCATTTGCAAAAGGCATCGCTTCCGCCAAAGATTGGATATATTCGGCATTAGGCGCGACTTGAGCAGCCCGTTTTAAAGCAACAGGAGAAGCATCTAAACCCGTCACTTGTTGAGAAATTTGCACTAAAAACTGAGTCGCTTGACCACCACCACAACACAAATCGAGAATTTTTGTTTCCGAAGTTAGTTTTAACTCTTTTAAGGGCAATTGATGAAAACGAGTTTCTCCGCCCACGCCTAAAGTTGCAAACCAAGAAACAGTGGCATACAGCCAAGGGTATTGATAACTCCACGTTCTAAAAATAGTTGCCATTGATATTATTTTTTAACCAATAATTAAATCTCTTCCCTTTTTCCCATAAATTGTTACACTTGGTAAAGATTCTGAAAAACTTTCTCATTAACGTAACAGCTATGGGTCGTGTTGGGGTACTGCTGCTCAATTTAGGAGGGCCAGAGAAATTAGAGGATGTTCGTCCTTTCCTTTTTAATTTGTTCTCTGATCCAGAAATTATTCGTTTGCCTTTTCCTTGGTTGCAAAAACCATTAGCCTGGTTAATTTCTACGCTGAGAGCTAAAAAGTCCCAAGCAAATTACGAACAAATTGGTGGCGGTTCTCCTCTGTTGAAAATTACCGAAGCTCAGGGAGCAGCTTTAGAGCAACGTCTCACGGAAATGGGTCAAAAACCCGTAATTTATATTGGTATGCGTTATTGGCATCCTTTCACCGAAGAAGCCATTGAACAGATTAAGCGCGATCGCATTCAAAGATTAGTAATCTTGCCCCTTTATCCCCATTTTTCCATCAGCACCAGTGGCTCCAGTTTTCGGATCATAGAAGAAATGTGGCAACAAGACCAGACCCTGCGACAAATTGACTATACATTAATTCCCTCTTGGTACGATGATCCGCTCTATTTACAGGCAATGGTGGATTTGATCGCCCAAGAATTAACCAAATTTCCCAACCCCGACTCAGCCCATATATTTTTCAGTGCGCATGGTGTTCCCCAGAGTTATGTGGATGAAGCTGGCGACCCCTATCAATCAGAAATCGAAGCTTGTACTCGTTTGATTATTCGCACCCTTGATCGAGCCAATCCTTATACTTTGGCCTATCAAAGTCGAGTTGGCCCTGTTGAATGGCTTAAACCTTATACGGAAGATGCTTTACAGAATTTGGGAGCTGAAGGTGTAAAAGATTTATTGGTGGTGCCAATTAGTTTTGTCTCTGAACACATTGAAACATTGCAAGAAATTGATATTGAATATCGAGAAATTGCAGAAGAAGCAGGAATTGAGAATTTTCAACGAGTTCCCGCTCTCAATACCCATCCTATTTTTATTGATTCCCTTGCGCAAATGGTGATGAGTTCTCTTTCTAATCCGCCTTGCACTTTTGATGCGGTAGCTCGTCCCAATAAAAATATGAAGATGTATCCCCAGGAGCGATGGGAATGGGGCATGACAACGGCTGCTGAAGTTTGGAATGGGCGTTTAGCAATGTTGGGCTTTATTGCTCTTTTGATCGAATTAATTAGTGGTCGTGGCCCGCTTCATTTGGCGGGATTATTGTGATCGCGTGTATTAACAAAACGAAAAGATTATTTGCTGTGATCGCGTTTTAACTATTATCTCAACTATCTCAATACAAGTATGAGTTAGAACTTAGGAGAACAAAAGCGATCGCGGTTTTAAAGTTTAATCAAAAGGACGGTGGTAATCGCATTATTTTTTTAGATATTTTGAGAAGAGGCCGTTCTCTCTGCAAAAAAAATAGATTAAAGTAAGTGTATCAGCCTGATTAACAAAATGAGTTATGCAAACACCGACTATCATCGAAACGGATTTGCGCGAAGTTCTAGCAGAAATGAATAAGAAGCTAGATACAATTTCTAAAGATGTGAATCAAGTACAGATTCGATTGGCTACTGTAGAAACCAAAGTTGATAATGTAGAGAAACGATTGGATTCAATGGATAAGCGATTCGATAAAATAGAATTACAGATAGAAAAGGTAGAAAGTAATCAAGGCAAGCAGGTTTGGGCTTTGATTGGGATTTTGTTTACGGCGGTAGTGGCAACGTCTATCCGTTTTGTTTTAACAGCTTTACCCTAGATTTCAAAAGAAAACCTGATCGCAGTTTTAAGGTTTGATCAACAAGGATCGCACTTTTAAAACCAAAGTGATCGTAATTTTAAAGTTTAATCAACAGGATGACGGCGATCATACTTGTGTCCGTCCGTAAGCCAATGTAGCGTGTGTTAACGCAGCGTAAGGCACAAAATATTACAGGCTTAACGAATATTAAACAAGGTGCGTTTGAGTAACGCCCCCTACAGCTTATGGTTAAATTCTTCAAGGGCGATCACCCCCTCTCAAATCAGAAAAAAGTGATCGCCTCAATCAAAATTCACTTAATCGATCTCAACAAAATCAGGCAAGCTAAACGTCTTATCAAAGAAGGGTTGTAGGGGAGCATAAAGACGAAAATAAATAAACCAACCATCCTCTCCTACTGTCTTCATAAAATTACTTTCATAACCCGCAGGAGCCTCCGCACCGATAAAAAGATCAATGCTACCGTCATCGTTTTTTGTCAGGTCCATTGTACTATCAAGACTGACACTCCGAATTTCCGTGCCGCCATTATCGTAGGCTCGTCGGGTATTTTCGCTGTATAGCGACAAGGACCAGAATTGATCGGGAGCGACAGGGACATCTTTGGGGACAGTCAGCTTATAGGTTTTATCGGCTCGGAATAGATTGCCTTTGTTGTCCCGTTTAGTCGTCATATAGACTTGACCTGCGCCGACTTTAGGATTAACCATGCCTTCGCTAGTGGTGACAGCCTCATAAAACCAAGTGGTCCGTTCATCCAATTCCACACGGGTATCGGTTTCCTGGGGAACGGTAAAGTCAACGCTCTCGTACCATTGGGTTCCCTCCCAATAGAGTTCGGCATAGCGGTAGGGCTGTTTCAATCTATCTATAGCAAAAGAAATCGGTAGGCTGTAGGAATTTAAGTGCAAAAAGATAGAATATACCTGACATTATGGCTTAAATGAGCAATTGCTTCCGTTAAAG
>JANNLO010000141.1:0-18468 GCA_031396835.1 Snowella sp. SOY_38_metabat_116 | reverse complement strand
TCAGCCGTTTTCTTATATATTCCTGCTGATATTTGTAAAATAATTTTTCCCATTCTTCTGCGTCAAAGCTTATTGCTTTTAATTGCTCTGCTCTATTCATGAATTCGTCTCCTATTTAAGTATAATTCTACACTGGGAAGGTAGTAGCAACTATTTTTATGGCTTGTTGACCTTAGCTTTTATTGCGGGATTTAGTGAACGTTTTGTTCCTGATTTAATCAACCAAACTGAAAAAACCTAGTTACTCCTGCATCACCAGAAGAAGGGCAGGGAATACCTCCTACAACTCTGACATTGAATCCGCCAACTGCGACATTAGCATATGGGGGAACAAAAAAATTTACACTCAATCCAACATTGTTATCTGATGATTATGAGGTTACTTTAACACCTGATCCAAAAGGAAAAATTGGAAGCAAAACTGCTTCCGCATTTGATTATGTGGCACCAACAAAAGACGAAGCGGCTACAGTCAAACAAGTAACTATTACTGTCGCCACGAAGGAAACTCCTGCACGAATAGCAACAGCAATTATTACACTCAGTGATCCAGTAGGAAGTTAATTTAAAATGCGATCGCCTTACTAAACTTATCAACTATCAATTAATCAGCGATCGCTCTTTAAAACAGAATGGGAAAAGTGATCACTGTACTAAGGATTAGGGAAGAAAGCGATTTTCCCTAAAATTCCCAACAAGCCGCGAACAAAAGCAAATAAAATTCCGATTAACTATTCTGTTAAGCCGTTTACCCTTCCCTCGATGATGTCCAGACGTTTATCAATCCCTGATATCTTTTCTTCCAGAGCAATGATCTGACCTGATAGCCGTTCTTCCATTCTCACTTGATTAATTGTAAGGTTGGTAATTAAGTCCTTAAGTTCCTTTATATCACCCTCAGTTACGGTGGGCATAAAGTATTAGTAGAAATCTTTTAAATAGCGTGATGTTAATGGGACTGCCTAGCAGACTCCCGCTAGTATCATACAACAATGAAGAGCGATCTCGCTTTAATGCAGGATAAAAAACGGGGAAACAGCGAACGGCGATCACGTCAAGGGCAACCCAGCAAATTAAAGAAAGATATCATGTTTAAAACAGGTGATATTCTCAATCAAGGTTATCTTTTAAAACAACCTTTAGGAACCCTCAAAAATGGCCGACAAACTTTGTTGGCGATCGCTTTTATCCAGGGCAACCCAACAACTTAACCGAAGAATAAATATTGAAGGCACAAACTAAAAACTGGCAACATTTTTTAACTCATCTAAATCTAGATTCATCAAATTTTGATAAGCATTATTAATAACTCTTTCGCCGCGTAAAAATCCTGTATTTGCGCCAGGACAAAGATAAGCCAAAGTTTCAGGACTAAAGCGATCGCGTAATTTGGCTACACTGGCTAATTGTCGCCACCAATGAAAGGTTTTAGCAAGTCTTAAAGGAGTTGGATTTCCTTGCTGATTCGGTAAAAGATGACGACCTGTGAATAAAATACCGCCTTGGGATTGGAAATAAAGACAAGCTGAACCTGGAGTATGCCCAGATGTCCAAATTAAATTTATATTGTTTGTAAGTTCTAAATCTTGAGTAAAAACACGAATTGCTAGTTTTGGTAAAAGATAAGCTTCTTGTTCTTGAATAATGATTTCGCAACCGAGATCTCTTTGAATCGCTGAAATATTTGAACTAATGCCGCCTCGATGAGTTAAAAAAAGCCAACGCACGCCTCCTTGTTCTGTTAAAAAACGTTGATTTTCAGATTCCCAAGCGGGACAATCTACCAATATATTCCCTGATTTATTTACAATGAGATAAGCAGTTCCCCCTAAAATTTCTCGATTGGGAGGAAAAGCATAAATATTTTCTAAAATTAATCGAGGCACTTTGGGCGATCGCGTTCCTAAAGAATTATTTAAAGAATTAACGGGAGGTTCTGGATTAAAAGATGACATAAATTCAACGCAAATAACAAATAATCTTTTTCTACTCCATTGATCATAAAGGGACAAGGGAATTATCAAAAGGCTTCAGATTAACAACCATTCAAAATTAACAATTGAAAATGCCATTACTTTTATCTTTGTTCGTGTTATTGGGACTGATTACTTACTTTATTATTCAAAAAAATGTATCTCATATAACTAAAACTCCTATTTGGTTGTTGTGGTTAGTGTTAATGGCTCCATCCTTTGTTTGGATGAGTTGGTTTTTGATTTATGGTGAAAATAAACCCTTACCTATTTTATTAATTCTTGGCCCGTTTCTAGTTTCTCCTTGGCTGTATTGGTGGTTAGTACAAAAAGGCCGAATTGTAGCAATTGCTGAGGAGAATAGTTCAGTTTCGGCAATCAATCCAGAAGGTTCTGCTAAAAAATCTGACGATGTTGCTAAAGTTCGTCCGATTAATGCTAGTGAAGAAAAATCTTTGCGAGACTGTTTTCCCTTCGGTGTTTATTTTCTTCAGCAATTAGATTATCGTCCCCAAGCGATTCTCTGTCGTGGAAAACTGCAAACTACCCCAGAGACTGCCTATGATCGCATCAAAAAAAATGTAGAAGGCGTTTTTGGCGATCGCTTTTTAGTGTTATTCCAAGAAAGTTTACAGGGACAACCTTTTTTCGCGCTGATTCCCAATCCTGCTACAGAGACCCAAACAGAAACTCCAAAAGATAATATTAATCGACCTTGGTTAGCGGCATTTTTATTAATCTTGACCATTCTCACCACGACAATTGTAGGCGCGGAAATGAGCGGAGTCACATCAGAACAACTTGAAGCTGATTGGACAGTTTTATTGCGGGGTTTACCCTATAGTTTTGGGGTAATTGCGATTTTAGGGGTTCATGAACTAAGTCACTATTTTACCGCTATCTATTATCGCGTTCGCACAACTTTACCTTATTTTATTCCGATCCCCATTTTTCTCGGTACTTTTGGGGCGTTTATTCAAATGCGATCGCCGATTCCTCACCGAAAAGCTCTCTTTGATGTGGCGATCGCGGGGCCATTAGGAGGCTTAATTGTGGCTGTTCCTCTTCTTTGCTGGGGTTTGTCCCTGTCTGAAGTGGTTCCTTTGGTGGATGATAAAGCTACCATGATGAGATTTGATGCTCTCGATCCACGTTTTTCTTTACTTTTAGCGGTTATCAGTAAATTAGCGATGGGTGCAACTTTGATTAAAGGCACAGCGATTGATTTACATCCCTTGGCGATCGCAGGTTATATTGGCATCATTGTCACAGCCCTAAATCTCATGCCAGTTGGTCAACTTGACGGCGGACATATTATTCATGCCATGTTGGGGCAACGTTCGGCGATCGCGATCGGTCAATTTGCGCGCATTGCTCTGATTGTTTTGGCATTTTTTGAGAGAGATTATTTTCTTTGGGCAATTATTCTTTTATTAATGCCCGTGAGTGATCAACCCGCTCTTAATGATGTGACAGAATTAGATAATCGTCGAGATTTTCTAGGAGTTTTTTCAATGGCGATTTTAATAATGATTTTGTTACCTTTGCCAGGCGTTTTAGCTAAATGGTTACAGATTTAATTATTAATATTTTAATAAACAATTTGTCGAGCGATTTAATCTAGTTTTTAATCTTGATTTTGATTAAATTAAATAACAGCTGAAATCTTGTTTTCTTCACAGGCTCCAATACTCACCCAAGTACTAGAACCATCCGCCCAATGTTCTTTTTTCCAAATAGGAGCTTGATGTTTTAAAGTATCAATAGCATAGCGACAGGCAGCAAAAGCTTCACCGCGATGGGGACAACCGACAGCAATCAAAACACTGATTTCTCCTACTTGTAAACTTCCAACTCGATGATGAATAATAACTCGGTTGGTGTCGTGCCACTGTTGACGAATTTGATTGGCAATTTGTCGGAAAATATTCATCGCCATCGGTTCATAGGCTTGATATTCTAAATAACATACGGCTTTATTTTCTGTTTGTTGTCGAACAGTTCCACTCATCAAAGCGATCGCGCCATTACGAGGATCATCCGCCAAATGATAAACTTCATCTAGAGAAAGTGGAGCAAAACCGATATGAAAATTATCTTGAGCAAGTTGGGAACACAGAGCAATAGACATTAGAAATTCTAAGATTAGGGTTTATTAATTTGGGTTTGAATCCAATCAATTATAGTTGGAATTAACTGAGGAGAATCAGCTGAAAAATGAGGCAGAAAATTATTTTTTTGGTTGCTGATAATGCCAATATTTATTTGAAAAGTACTTAATTTTTCTAAAAATTTAGGCGGAAAAGCAGAACAATCTTTTGCAGAATGATCGAATAACCAAATGTAAATGCGATCAGGTTGATGTTTTTGTAATAATCTTCCATAAAGTCTTAATTTAGCAAGATTATCGGGAATCCCGTTTTCAAATTCAGGACAATTTTGGCAAAGCATTTGATCATAAATATCAATTACTGGATCATCGGGTTCTAGAAATTTATGACAATCAATCCAAATTATTTGAATCAGGGAATCTAGGAGTGGGTTATTTTGAATAAATTGATTAAGAGATTTTCCTAAATTTAGATTTTGTTGTTCTGTTTGAGATGTTTTAGAAACTGCGATCGCCGCCAAAGAATCTGAAGATTTGATTGATGTTTCATCGAAAGGAAGTTGATACCAAGCTTGATAAAAACTTTGATAGGAAAGGGATTGAATGCAATGCCAAAAGATTTCATAAATGGCAATATCTTTCTTATAATCTGGGTTTAATAATAATTCTTTTAACGGATAAATAATAAAAAGAATTAGAGGACGGGACAGAATTTTAATCAGATTTTCGGCAATTTCTAAACGCAAAGTTTGATCAGTTTGTGTTCGTAATAAATCAATAAAAGTTTGACAAACTTCTCGATTTCCTATTGCAATTTTCCCTAAACTTTGAACGATTGCACGGCGAGTTTCTTTATCTGGAGTTATTAATGCTGTCCGAATTAAAGCCGCGATCGCCGCCGCATTATTAATGCCAATTTCACCCAAACTTTTGGCGGACAAACGACGAACATCGAGGTTTTGACTATGTTGTAAAAGATGAATCAACATCATTAAGGCTTCTAGATTACCAAAATCGATTTTGCCCAAACTTGCAGCGGCCTGTCGTTGTATAAATTCATCTTCATTTTTCTTTAATAATTGCCCTAAAACGGCGATCGCTGTCGGATTACCTGGATCAAGTTTCCCCAAACTTTCAGCGATTTCTTGGTGACTATCAAGATCAAGATCAGACTGAATTAATTGCACCAAAGTTTTTAGTAAAACAGGATTTGTCGGATCAATTTTAGCCAAAGCTTCCATTATTTCCTTGATTAACCAACCTGTTTCTTTTAAATGCAAATTACCCGCAAATTCGTCAATTAATTGCTCAAAAACTCGAATAACATTAGGGTTTCCTTGACTAATTTTTGTTAGACTACTGACCGCTAACCAACGAATAAAAATATCTTCATCTCGTTGCAAAAGCTCAATTAACGCCGCGATCGCCTGGGGAGAACTAGCAGAAGTTTCGCCGAGACTATAAATGGCTTGTTTTCGGATATCCATCGTTTGATTGGGCTGCAAAAAATGAAGCAAAACTGAAATCGCCGTTGGATTGCCAGGGTCGATTTTTTCGAGAATTTCAGCCGTCTGACAACGCAAAGGCCCTTCTCGATAAATCCGAAATCTTTGCAAAAGTGACGCGATCGCCAAAGAATCTTCCTCGCCAATAATTCCTAAACAATTTAAGGCATGACGCTGCTGAATGAGAGAACAGTCTGATCCTAAAAAATCCACCACTGCGGCGATCGCCTGAGTATTTCCCTGAGCAATTTTACCGAGTCCAGAGAAGATAATTGGATAAGTTTCTTCTTTTTGAGGCTGTTCTAAAGCTTGAATAAAAACGGTGATCGCCTTCTGATTACCTGGAGCAATAACACCTAAAATTTCTGCCACCGTATAAGCAAAAGCAGAATTAGCCAAAGTTTTTAAATGTTCTTCTAAAGCCTGAATTACTGTTAAATTTGTCCGACCGAGTTGGCTTAAATAACGACTAATTTGCTGATAATCAGTCTGAGATTTGGCTTTTTTTAGATCAGATAAAAATAAATTAATAGCAAAAGGACGATGGGTTTTATTTAAGATCATCCTGGCACTTTGTTTAAAAGTTGGTGAATTAATATCACCGTCTTCAAGCCATTTTTTAAATTGAGTTAATAAATCTTTTTGATAACTACAATCTTGAAATTCACTTAATATTTGCACAGCCAAAAAATAAGCTCTTTTTCCATAAAAATTATGTCCACTGAAGTTATCTTTAAAAGTTATTAATGCTTTAACAAAATCATCTTTTTCCGATTGATTAATATCCGAACGACCAAACCAAAATAGAATAACATTTTGCCATTTAACTTCAAATAAACGATATATGTGCGCTGAAATATCTAAAAAAAAGTGCCAATCTGCGATCGCTAAAGCCGCAAAATAATCTTGAAAAGTGCGATCATTAAAACCATATTTTTGAGGAAAGTTTGACTTGATTTCCGATCTAGAGCATAATCCTCTGGGAATTAACCATTCCAATTTTAAAAATAAGCGTAAAAATGGAGTTTCTTCACCCCATAAATTTTCTATATCTGTGTGTAAAATCGGCTGAGTATAACTTTGATTATTTAAAAGAATTTGTTTAGCAAGTTCTCCTAACTGTTGATTAAGTTCTTGTTGTTGCGATCGCGAAGTAGGTAATTGCTCTGCTTTCCATTGATAAAATTGAGTTACTAATTGTTCATAAAGTTCAGCACTATTTTTAGGAAAGAAAAGAGGCCGCTTTTGCCAAAAACGACAACACAAAACTAAACGCAGAGGATTTGTCAGCCATTTTTGAATCGATTCTTGACCTGGTTTTGCTAAAATTTGGCAGAGTTGTTGACCCAAATTATCAGGTTCAGGCTCTTCTTGCAAACGTTGATCAATGCTTGTTTGATTCATCTCAAACCATTGATTAATTGTCGCTTCTACTTCCGTTGGATAAATTAATTCTTGGGTTTGATAACGCTCAAATTTAGCTAGTCCTTTGATGTCAAGTTTCCAGGTTTGGGTTCGACAAGTCAAGATCAAATTAATTGCTTCAGCCCAATCTTCGAGCGATCGCCAAAATCCAGAAAGTGGCTCAATTTCCACCGAATTATCTGGCTCTAAAAATAAATAATCAATTCCATCCGCCAAGAGCCAAACCTTGCCACTTTTGAGAAGTTGATGAAAAGAAGTTTGCCAAATTTCGAGGTCTTGATCGCTATCTTTCATGGCTTGCTTTAGCCAAGAACCTAACAAGTAATCTTTCACAGATAGAGTTTTTAATTGAGATGGAGAAATCCAAATTGGAAAACATTCTGTCTTAGGAATTAACTGAATTTGAGAAAAATTAGATTCATCAAAACAGTCTATCTTTCCATTAAACTCAGGATTAAAAGTATTAATATCATCTTTTTCTCCTAATAGTAGTTGGGCAATTTGTCTCAAAAATAAAGTTTTTCCTGTGCCTCCTTCTCCGATAATTGCTAAACGTTTGCTCGCTAAACTCGGTAGATCTAATTCCAATAATTTATGCAGCAATTTTTCTGGAGAATAACCTGCTAATTTAGGGGAATCTTGCTCCTTAAACTGAGGATGTTGTTGCGTAAGACGAAAATCTCGCTGACGAGTAGAAAATATTTTAAGAAATAAGGGAGACTCTTGGCTTGTCTGAATAGGACTGTTGGGTTGCGTATTGACAGAATCCAAAGGAAGAGATTTTTCCAACATAGAACAACAGACTTTTTGCCAATCAATCAGAGAGTTTTGCTGATCATTTAATTCACTCGATTTAGAAACCACAAATTGTTCAGACATTATTTCTGCCTTCTGCCAAGAATTTCTTACCTGTTTGATAAGATGATAAATGTTTTGGCTCAAACACTTCCGCGCCCAAACCATAACCCATTTTACTGTAGCAAACTCGATTCATCTCTGCCTCCGTTATTTCGCCTAATTATCTTTTAAAATCATTAATTAATATGAAGTAAGATCTAGCTTTGATTTTTTTGGAGCAATAAGATCTGACGAAGGGTTAGTCAGCAAGAAAGAAAGACATCATATTTTTTGTTTTAGGATTATTAGCAATTACTTTTAAACAATTTATTGATTATTAATATTTTTAATTTCCTCATATTTTGGAGTATAAATAAATAGAAAATGTGGGATGAATATTTTACTCTTCTCTAACTATAAACTTATACTACAATTATCTAACAATTAATGAGACTGGCTTAATTCTATTAGGAAAATTTTTGCGGTTACTTAAAGCATAATATAATTCTTAAAGCAGAGTTTCGCTTAAGTTACACTATTATTTAAAATCTTTAAAACATAAAATGGAAACAGCTAATCCAACTCGCTTTGAAACTGATAGCCTGGGTCAAATTGAAGTCAACAACAATCATTATTGGGGCGCGCAAACTCAGCGATCGCTAAAATATTTTGCTATTGGGAATGACTTGATGCCAGCAGAATTAATTAAATCCTTTGGTATTCTTAAAAAAGCTGCCGCAATTGTTAATCATAATTTAGGAAAATTATCATCTTTAAAAACTGATTTAATTATTCAAGCTGCTGATGAGGTGATTGCTGGTCAATTGATGGATCATTTTCCGCTTCGGGTTTGGCAAACGGGCAGTGGCACGCAAACGAATATGAATGTAAATGAGGTTATTTCTAATCGGGCGATCGCGTTATTTGGCGGTGTTTTGGGCAGTAAAAATCCTGTTCATCCCAATGATGATGTGAATATGTCTCAATCCTCCAATGATACTTTTCCCACAGCGATGCACATTGCGGCAATACAAGCTCTCACTCAAACTCTTATTCCCAGTATTCAATCATTAAGGGACGCATTGGCCATAAAACAAACAGAATTTGAGGATATTATTAAAATCGGCAGAACTCATCTGATGGACGCGGTTCCTCTGACTTTGGGACAAGAATTTTCAGGTTATGTTGCCCAACTAGACCACAATTTAGAACGATTACAAACAAGTTTGCCCCATCTTTATGAATTAGCGATCGGTGGTACAGCAGTTGGTACAGGACTGAATACTCACCCCGAATTTGCCCAAAGAGTTGCCCTTAAAATTGCCGAATTAACTGGTTTACCCTTTGTTTCCGCGACCAATAAGTTTGCAGCCTTAGCTAGTCATGATGCGATCGTTATGGCTAGTGGCGCATTAAAAACTTTAGCCGCAAGTTTGATGAAAATTGCCAATGATTTGCGTTGGTTAGGCTCAGGGCCGCGTTGTGGTTTAGGCGAATTAATCTTGCCAGCTAATGAACCTGGTTCTTCGATCATGCCAGGAAAAGTCAATCCCACTCAATCAGAAGCGATGACAATGGTATGTGTGCAAGTGATGGGAAACGATACAGCGATTGGTTTAGCGGGCAGTCAGGGAAATTTTGAGCTAAATGTTTTTAAACCTGTGATGATTTATAATCTCTTACATTCTATTAATCTTTTAGCGGATGCTAGTAATTCTTTTCGGCAACATTTAATACTAGGATTAGAAGCCAATCGTCAACAAATTGAACATTATTTAACTCATTCTTTGATGTTAGTAACAGCTTTAAATCCGCATATTGGTTATGACAATGCCGCCAAAATTGCTAAGGTTGCTTATTTAGAAAATAAAACCTTAAAAGAAGCTGGCATTCAACTAAAGTTATTAACTAATGAACAATTTGATGCTTGGGTACGCCCTGAAGAAATGCTGCATCCATAATCTTATCGCAAAATTAATTCATGAATTTATCGCTATTTAATCGTTTTCAAGGATGCTTATACGGCAGTTTAATCTCACTTAAAAGCCCTGTTTTTGATTCTTCTATTTTATTACAAAATAATATTTTATTAGAAAGTATTAAGCTGTTGAATAATTCAGAAATATTTAGTCTTGAATCGTGGCAAAATTTAATTAAGAAAAATCCTAATAAATTCCCTTTAGCTATCATTCCCTTGGCTTTATTTCGACATGATTATCTAACAGATTTTCAAGATTTTTTGCAATCTTTAACCCAAACTCAAATTCTCTCGCCCGATGATCATACCGCCCTTTTTTGTTGGGGTTATTTCCTCTCATCTCTTTTACGAGAAAGATTTAAAGCTGAAAATTGCCTGACTGAACTCCAATCTTTGGCTCATGGAACTATTTTAGAAGACTATCTAATTTTTATGAAATCCGCTATTCAGCAAGGTTTACCGCTTAGCAAAATCATTGAAACCCTGATTTCTCAACCCTCTGCACTCACTGAAAACATTCCCCTAGCGATCGCCCTATCTTTTTATTGTTTTATAGATACGCCCGAAAATTTTTCTATCAGCATCCAACGAGCCAATCAAATTTTACATCCCTTGGTTGGGCCACTCACTGGAGCTTTAGCAGGAACTTATCACGGCTTGACGGGAATACCTTTTTTTTATCAATTAAAAACCGAGAGAAATTTGGCAGAATTTGACCTTCCAGAACAAATCAATCAATTGTGGAATCGGTGGTCAGGGAATTTATCAACAAATTCTTTGCCTTTTTCTACTGCATTAGCGTCTCCTTTGGTGATTCAACGCCGTTCTAATTTACGATTAATTTCCCAAGCTGATTATTTTTAATAATAAGAATTTTTATGGATCTTAATTATTTAGAAAAAGATCACAAAAACCCAGATAAAAACACCTGCGATCGCGCCGTTGTCTGAACTTGCTGAAACAGCTTGCCCATGAAAGAATGCAAACCAACAAATTAAATGACAATGGTGTTAATTCGTTTTGGAAGGGGGATATTGTTTGGGCAAAAATTTTGGGTTTCTTTTCGTCAATCCAACCTACGAAGCGGAGGTGGTTACTCATAAATCTTACTACGATGAGCGATCATAATAATATTAACTAAAACTACTTCATCATTAATAGAATAAACAACTCGGTAATCTCCAACTCGATAACGATAATAACTTGAATAATTACCTTTTAACGGCTTAATATTAGGATGAAAACTAGGATTTTCTTCAAGTATTTGAAAACATCTTACTAATTTTTTCGCTAAGGTTTTATTGCTTTTAGCAAAAACTTTTTCTGCTTCTAATGATAATTGAACTTTATACGTCATCTCTAATTATCCGCCAATCTTTTACCTTCCCGTCTTTAACTTGTTGCTTTGCTTTTTCAAAAGTAGATTCAAATCCAGAAATTTTTAATAATTCTTCTGTTGCATCTTCATTTTCATCATTAAGTAGATCATGTAAAAATTCAGCAATAACTATTAGTTTTTCTGGAGATAATTTATCAATATTTTGTTTGACTTGATTACGCATTTGAGTTGTATTCATAATCTATATGTCTCATAATTATTCTTATCGTATCACTATTCGCTGTTTGATACTTTGTTATAACTTTAATTGACTTTCTATGGCAAAAATATTAGGAAATAATGGTATTATGCCCCTACAATTGCATTACAAACTCGCACTAAAAGCTTTGAGCAGAAATATTTTTTATTGGTGTAAATTCCTTATATGTTGTGGACTACTTTCAACAGTCAAAGTAATCGCACTTTTAGTTTAATCAATAGGAATACGGCGATCGCACTTTCAAGAGCTAAAGCGATCGCGTCTTGGGTATTTTTCAATTATTTTACCCATCAAAAAAGAAAAGATGATAAAATTTTAGAACAGCGATTGCGTTTATCGGCTTATCTCAATTTTTATCTTGGTAGAATACTTTTTGAAATTATGCGATCGCTATTTCGACTAATCGGGCAGATTTTTAAGGGTGATCATGTAATGCCTAGTTGATATTTTTGACTAATTTCTTGTAAGAAGCTCATTAATTTTTCATTGTCTGAATCTTCATAAAGAAAATCAGGCGTTGCTGAATCAAGATATGAATGATGATTTTGCACATATCCAAAAATCAGCTTGAGATTGGATTTTTCAAATAAGTCAAGGGAGAATTCATAGTCCAAATCAGCAACGCCATTTTTTATATACTATTATCTGAATGTAGATTTTATAAGGCAAAAAAAGCTAGAATCGTTGGAATAATGCTCTTGATTGTTGTAACTACTTTGGTCGCAGGTTCTAAGCCTTCACTTTTTTGTTAGGATGGGTGTCTATTAATTTTCCAATTGTTAATCATGAGTCAATGTCTAAATTCAAACTGTCTTAAGCAAAGTTTAACCACTCATAAATTTTGTCAATATTGTGGGAATAAATTATTACTTCGAGAACGTTATCGAGCTATTCAACAAATTGGACAAGGTGGATTTGGAAAAACTTTTCTGGCGATTGATGAAGATAAGCCATCGAAACCTTATTGTGTAATAAAACAATTTTTTCCATCGGTACAAGGTCAAGCTTCCCTAGACAAAGCATCTGAATTATTTCAACAAGAAGCTATTAGGCTCGAACAATTAGGAAAACATCCTCAAATCCCCGAATTATATGCTTATTTTATTCATGAAGATAATCGTCAATATCTTATTCAAGAATATGTTTCAGGAAAAAATCTACAACAACAACTAGAAGAAAATGGCGTTTTTAGTGAACAAAAAATTATTGATATTTTAGGTAATATTTTACCGATTCTAAGTTTTATTCACGGTCAGGATGTTATACATCGAGATATTAAGCCAGAAAATATTATTGGTAATGATCAAGATGATCGATTTTTCCTAGTTGATTTTGGAGCTTCAAAGATTAGTCCTTCAGAAAATGGAACTGTAATTGGCTCGGCTGGTTATATTGCACCTGAACAAACAACGGGGAGAGTTACCTATGCGAGTGATCTTTATAGTCTAGGAGTAACTTGTTTACATTTAATTAATCGACAGGTTAGTGACAAATTAGCAGATATTCTTGATAAACTAACAGAATTTAGCATTAATAATCGTTATCAATCTGCCGAGATTGTTTTGCAAGATTTAAAAGTAATATTGAGTTCAGTCAATCAAATTTCTCCAAACTATAATTATCAAAGTTATTCCACTCAAACTGTTACAGTTTCTGAAAAATATCAAGCTTTAGAAATATTGCTTAAACAAAAAGAATGGAAAAAAGCGGATCAAGAAACCAGTCGATTAATGTTAGATCAAATGAATCGTTCTTCAAGTTATTTAAGAATTGAAGATATTGTGAATTTTCCTTGTGATGACTTAAAAATCATAGGCTGGTGCTATGAAACAGAAACCTAAATCGTGAGGTTTAGGAATCCTCTTGCTTTAGCAAGGGGAGGATGTCAAAATGGATTCTATGTTCTACACCATTCCCTGAAAGTGCGATAATAGAAAGTTAATAAATGCAAGGAAAATAGGCTATGCGACTCTCTCAAATGCTCTTCGTCACCCTACGCGACGATCCCGCCGATGCGGAAATCCCCAGTCATAAATTATTAGTGCGGGCGGGCTTTATTCGTCGGATTGGGAGTGGTATTTATAGCTATTTACCGCTAATGTGGCGGGTTTTGCAGAAAGTTTCCCAAATTGTCCGCGAAGAAATGAACGCAACGGGAGCGCAGGAATGTTTACTGCCCCAATTGCAACCTTCCGAACTCTGGAAAGAATCAGGGCGTTGGGATACCTACACCAAAGCTGAAGGAATCATGTTTTCTTTAACTGATCGCCAAGGGAGAGAATTAGGACTTGGCCCCACCCATGAGGAAGTAATTACAACGATCGCGAAGGAGATGATCCGCTCCTATCGGCAATTACCCGTTAATTTATACCAAATTCAAACCAAATTTCGGGATGAGATTCGTCCTCGTTTTGGCTTGATGCGCGGTCGGGAATTCATTATGAAGGATGCCTATTCTTTTCATGCCGATGAGGAAAGTCTCAAGCAAACCTATCGGGACATGGATCAGGCTTATCGGAATATGTTGCGACGCTGTGGATTAGCGTTTCGGGCCGTTGAAGCAGATTCAGGCGCGATCGGGGGATCGGGTTCCCAGGAATTTATGGTTTTGGCAGATGCGGGGGAAGATGAGGTTCTCTATACGGAAGATAGTAAATACGCCGCTAATGTGGAAAAAGCGGTTTCTTTGCCTCCCGATGCGATCGCGTCTCCTTTTACAAGTTACGAAAAACGTGAAACGCTTAACTGTAATACGATTGAGAGTTTAGCTAAATTTTTAAACTGTTCATCAACAGCTATTGTTAAAAATGTTTTGTATGAAGCAATTTATGATCGTGGTGTTCGTGATCCAGAAATACAAGGTACAAAAGTTTTAGTATTAGTTAGTATTCGTGGTGATCAAGATGTTAATGAAGTCAAACTGACAAACGAATTAGTTAAACTAGCTCCCAACTATTATCAAGCAAAAACTTTACTTTCTCTTAAAGTTCTTGATGAAGCCTCTCAACAAAAATATTTTGAGAAGTCATTACCATTAGGTTATATCGCTCCAAATTTAGACGATAACTATATTGTTGGTTCTTATATAAATTTAAAGACAGAATTTTTACGTCTAGTTGATCAAACAGCCTTTAATTTGCGGAATTTTATTACAGGAGCGAATGAATCTAACTATCACGTATTAGGCGCAAATTGGGGTAAGGAATTTCCCACGCCTAAATTAGTCGTTGATATTCGGAAAGCCAAAATCGGCGATCGCGCTGTCCATGATCCCAGTCAAACCTTACAAACCGCTAGAGGCATTGAAGCGGGTCACATTTTCCAACTCGGCACAAAATATTCCCAGGCAATGGGAGCTACTTTCACTGATGAACAGGGCAAAGAAAAGCCTTTAGTAATGGGTTGTTATGGCGTTGGGGTTTCTCGTTTAGCTCAATCCGCCGTAGAGCAGAGTTACGATAAAGACGGTATTATTTGGCCAGTTGCGATCGCGCCCTATGAAGTCATTATCGTGATTCCTAATATTAGTGATGAAGAACAGATTAAAGCGGCTGAAAAACTTTATCAAGACTTAAATAATGTGGGAATTGAAGCTCTTTTAGATGACCGCAATGAACGGGCTGGAGTTAAATTCAAAGATG
This sequence comes from Snowella sp. SOY_38_metabat_116, assembly GCA_031396835.1. GTDB lineage: Bacteria > Cyanobacteriota > Cyanobacteriia > Cyanobacteriales > Microcystaceae > Snowella. The sequence continues at coordinate 3,401 of JANNLO010000141.1, read as the reverse complement.
CGGATTTAATTGGAATTCCCTATCGCATTGTCACAGGAAAATCCTTAAAAGAAGGCAAAGTTGAACTGGTTATAAGAGCAACTAAAGAAGCTCAAATAATTAATATTAACGAAGTCGTGAGTACCTTAAAAGGATGGATTGAAACTGCTAAAAAATGAAACTTTGATCAACTTAGGTTTGATTTTCCGAATAAACGCGATCACTGAAAAACTTGATACAATACTTCAAATCACTCATTTTTATTCTATGAAAATTGCTAGTTGGAATGTCAACTCAGTGCGATCGCGTCAACAACATTTATTAGATTGGCTAACCAAAAATCCTGTAGATGTGCTTTGTTTACAGGAAACCAAAGTTGTTGATGAACATTTTCCTAGAAAACCCTTTGAAGACGCGGGTTATCATCTCTATATTTCAGGACAAAAATCTTATAATGGAGTCGCACTTTTGAGCCGAGAACCTCTTACCGATGTGAAGATAGGTTTTGGCGAAATTGTTGGGGAAGAATTAGAAGAATTAACTGCTAATTTTGACGAACAAAAAAGAGTAATTACAGGAGTTATTAATAATATTCGTATTGTTAATCTTTATGTGCCAAACGGTTCGACTGTTGGTAGTGAAAAATATGACTATAAATTAAATTGGTTAAAAGTCCTAAAAACCTATTTAGAAATCTTAAAAAGTAAAACACCAGAATTTTGTGTTTGTGGAGATTTTAATATTGCTTTAGAAGCGATCGATATTTATTCTAGCAAGGTAAAAGAAACCGATATTATGGCTTCTCCTGCTGAAAGGTCTGCTTTACAAGAAGTTTTAGACATAGGCTTACAAGATGTGTTTCGTAAATTTACTCCAGAAGGCGGTCATTATAGTTGGTGGGATTATCGGACGGGCGCGTTTCGACACAATCGAGGTTGGCGCATCGATCACCATTATCTAACGCCCAAACTTTATGAAAAAGCGATTAGTTGCGCAATTGATACTGAACCGAGAACTTGGGAAAAACCCAGCGATCATGCTCCTGTGATTGTCGAATTGTGATGATCCCCTGATGATTGGCAACATTTTTCTAGTTAAGATTTTAAAAATTAAAAACTTTGCCCCATAAGCCTTTTGAATGTTATAACCAACTTTTTTAGCCTGTGCCACCCAGACAACTGGACTAGAATATTAAGAAATTTTGCTGATTATTGTTTTGTGTGCTAATCTGTGTATGTTCAATGTTCGCAGAATCCACGCTGAATCATTTAGGAGGCGTAACACAATGTTTCAAAATCAATCAACCCCATATATCCCTACAGTCATTGATTGATGACAGTCTTTTCCACAATTTTATCTCTTAACTCAAAGCAACCTAATTCAGGAAGTTTGAGTTTTTTAATCATCGCCATTGCCAATATAGTCAGCGTGATTGAAGGAATAGTCAATTTTTCTTTAATCGTCAAATGGTGAATCACCTCAAGGAGGTTTGAATAATGGATTTACAAGGAAAAACAGCTTTAATTACGGGAGCTTCACGGGGAATCGGTCGAGCTATTTCCCTAGAGTTGGCCCAAGCAGGTTTGGAACGTTTAATTGTTGTGGCGCGGACGCGATCGCATTTAGAAGAGTTGGCTGAAGAAATTGCCCATCGCAATACCGATATTGAAATCGTGATTGTGCCTCTGGATCTCACTCAATCAATTGAAGTCAATACCGCGATCGCAAAAGCCTGGCGAGACCATGGCCCGATTCATTTACTAGTCAATTGTGCAGGAGTTGCCCATCAACGGCCTTTTTTACAAGCCAAACTTCCCGATGTTTATCAAGAAATTTCTTTAAACTTGATCGGACTTTATACCATGACGCGCTGTGTGGCTCGGCGGATGGTTTCCCAAGGAGAAGGCACGATTGTGAATGTCTCTAGTTTGATGGGAAAAGTTGCGGCTCCCACCATGTCCACCTATTCGGCGACTAAATTTGCCATTTTAGGGTTTAGTAATGCTTTACGGAGTGAATTAGCTCCCTATAATCTACGGGTTGTCACTTTGCTACCGACTTTAACGGATACCGATATGATTCGAGACTTTCAAAAATTTCGCTGGGTCAGAGCCATGACCGCCCAACGGGTTGCTAAAACCTTTATGGAAGGTCTAAAACGCGATCGCACGGAAATCCTAGTCGGTTGGCAGAGTCATGTCGCCATCTGGTGTCAACGCTTTGCCCCTTGGTTACTGAATCGTATTTTGGTAATTGCCATGCCTCAATTAGCTTGATTTATGCTTAAAGTTCCCCAGAATTGGGGGATTTAGGGGGCTTTCAATAACCCACAGGAATTAGTTTGAATCCGTTGATTCGCTGATTCCTTTTTTTGTCTGTAACTGTTTGTTAATTTATGTTCTTTAAAATATCTGAAAAAGAAAATTCTCTTGAATAATACAAAATTTAGGAGATTTTTTTTGCTTAATTTGAATAATATCAATTTGATTCAGGAAAATAGTCAGAATCTAAAACTTGTTCAGAGCTAAAAGGACAATCCGAAGGAAAAGTTGTTTTAGGCAAATTTGTTTCATTTACAGCAGAACGGATCGCTTTTTGATAACATTCAGGAAGATTTTCCGTTAAATAGGGACGTAAACTTGGACTATCCTCAAGAACCAGTTCAATTTCGTTTCTTTGGGTGTTAATCGTTGAAATCCAACTTTTGGTTTTCTTTTTAGGTTGATATTTATACTTTAGTAAGTGCATAAGCAAAACAATTAATCGGCTTTTAATTTCTCGCTTGTCACTACTTCCCATTGATTCGATCTCGTCTATCAAGTTTTGTCGGTCTAAATCTTGTAAATTTCCATTTTTGAGTTGATTAACGGTTTGCTCAATCCAGAGATTAAAATCAGTATCATAAAGCGTTTGGGTTAGGGTGTTCATTTTCAATCCTCATTCATAATTAATTATTTTAAGACTTTAGGGATTGTCATGACCCAATTGGCTTAATTTATGCTTAAAGTCCCCAGAATTGGGGGATTTAGGGTACTTTTGATAACCCACAGGAATTGGTTTGAATCTTTTGATTCGCTGATTCCTTTTTTTTGTTTGTAACTGTCTGTGATCAAGATCACAATTAAATGTGAGCCAGATCTTTTGGTTTCGAGTAAATTTGATGATATTCTATTAAATAGAAAGTTAAAGTTCGTCTAAAAGAGATTAACGTAGTCAAGCTAAGCGTTTTTCATCCTAATCTGTAATTTAGTTGTACTTTTAATTTTTGTTGATCACCCTTTTTACAAAATATTCGGAAATTCCATCATGAAAAATTTAGTGAGTAATCTTACCCCCCCCCTCAATCGCTAAAGCCCTTGCCCTGACTGGCTTTGCTGCTTCTGTGATGTTTGTAGCTAATCCTGCTCAAGCGGCTGACTTAG